>JAKLHG010000464.1 GCA_022710255.1 Candidatus Hydrogenedentota bacterium | reverse complement strand
GGAAAAAAAATTATTTTCCAACATCTGCGGAGGACATTCAAGTTATGATAAGACAAAACCTAATTTGGACAAGAGTGTGCTTAGGGAATTCATCGCTGACATAATTGAATATAGTTTCCCCGGGATTCCCACTTCGTGGCTCAACTTGCTGTTTCAGACTCATGGGTTTCTACGGCCGGCGCAAGGATGTCAAGAAAACCCGACGCGTATTTCGCCGCCTTCGCCTCCCCGAAGCCCTCGATTTCCTGCAACCCCGCCGACGTGTTCACGCGCCGCTTTGCCATTTCCGCCAGTTGCTCGTTCGTACACACCGCATAGACCGGAACGGCCTCCTGCTCCGCCAGTTCCCGACGCCGCTCCCGCAGACGGCTGTACACCGCGAAATCCGCCTCTGAGAGTACTTCCTTGTAGTCCACGCGCGGACGGCCGCCCGGCTTGCCCGAAGCGCCGCCGCCCCCCGCGCCATCGAGGTATTCCACGCACAGCGCCCAATAGGCGCCGCCAGGAGCATGCACCAGTTCCCGATGGGCCGACACCGGGCGGCAACCGCGCAGGAAACGGTTTAATTCCTCTTCCGCCGCTTGTGTATCCATCACCGGTATCATAAAAAAGGCATACTGCATGAATAACCCTGGTTTCGGTAGGGGCTACGCCACTCCGCTCGTCTCCGCTCGTTCCCAAATGGAATTCGAGAACGAATCGGTTTAGGAACGAGTCGTTATTTTTAAGCACATCTATATACACGCGCTACGGCTCGGATCAGGACTGTGCTCTCGCTCCGCTCGGGTGCGCTCCGCGCACCACGCAACAGTCCTGCTCCAGCCTCCGCTCCATCTGCCTGACCGTTCGACAGGAAGCACCGGAATACGCCTACTGAACTGCGGCCAGCCGGAACCCGATGATGTTGATCCGAATGTCCGGCGTGCTGTAGAACCGATACGCCGACCGGCAGAGCCTGGCGTAGGAGTTCCAGCCGCCGCCCCGGATCGTCCGGCTCGAGGCCCTGGGCGAATCCACCCACGCACTGCCATTGGTCGGCGCGCCAGTGTAACTACTATGATAATCGTCTTCGCACCACTCATACACGTTGCCGCTCATGTCGTACAGGCCAAAGGCATTACCCGTCTTGCCGCCCACCGGCTTGGTCCCGTTCGGGCTGTTGTTGCCAGTATACCAAGCGTAGGCCCCAATCTGTGTATAGCCGCTGTCATCGCCCCAGTAGAACCGCGTCTGTGTGCCCGCGCGGCAGGCATACTCCCACTCCGCCTCGCTCGGTAGCCGCACCGTCAACGGGCCTTGTCCACTGCTCACGATATGGGCGTTCAGCGACGTAATGAAATTCTTTGTGTCATCCCAGGAGATGTAATAGGCTGGATAGGTGTTGCCCAGGCCATACGTGGCAGAAGGCGCCGTGCCCGGCCAGGAACCGCGCACCGCCAGCCATTGCTGCTGCGTGATCTCATACTTGCCCATCCAGAACCCGTAGGCCAGCGTCACCGGATGCTGCGGGTCTTCGTTTGAGTAACTGTCCACCTCCCCCGGGTACCGGCCCATCTGGTAACTGCCAGAGGAAATCCACCGCAGCACCAGCGGCACACTGCCCGGCAGCAGAATCGTGCGCTCGACCAGGTTGATGGTATCGCTCACCACACCAGACTCGCCGGAAGCGTTCTTCACCTTGAAGTAGACCGTTTTCATGCCGCCTTCGCCCGCGGACAGGGTAAAGGACGGCGCGGCGCCGTAGGCCTGCCAGGACGCGCCGGAGAACGTCGGTGATTCGCTCGCCATATACTGCGTGGGCGCCCCCACACAGGTATTGTTCAGCGTGACCACGGGATTCGTGGTCGACGCCGCGCCGCTGTTGATGGCAAAGGAAGTCACATTGCAGGTTGCGAAACTGGCTGAGACCGTAATGCTGGCCGTCACGTTCGTGTCCGTACGCGCCGCTGTCAGCACGCCGTCGCTCCATTGCGAGAAATAGTAGCCGCCGTTGGGCACCGCCGTTACCTGCGTGCCGTTCGCGCCGTGGTTCACCGTCTGCGGCGTCGGGCCGCTGATGGAACCGTTCGCGCCCGCAAGATAGGTCAGCGTGTAGGTGTTGAGGGCGAAGTTCGCCGTTACCGTCAGGTCCGCCGTAAGCGTGCCGTCGCTGCGCGGGTTCTGCGTGCTGCCGTCGCTCCAGTCCACGAAATGGTAGCCCGTGTCCGGTACGGCAGTGACTTCCGTGCCCATCGCGCAGTGTAATGCCTGAGGCGTGGTTCCGGAAATGGACCCGCCCGCGCCGGCCAGGTAGGTGAGCGTGAAGGTGCAGGCAGTCGCATTGTCTGTCGTCCCGTCGCAATCGTCGTCCTTGCCGTTACAGCAGACTTCCGGCGCACCAGGATTGACGTTCGTGTCCGTGTCGTCACAGTCTTCGCCCCGGGTCGCCGTATAGGGCGCGGCGGGCCCTACCGCCCACACGGAATCGCCGTCCAGGCCCCAGGTGTCATTGTCATCGTCCCGGAAATATTCCACCAGCGGGGCGCAGGTGCCACCGGAACAGACGCCGCTCGGGCAGACGTTGCCGCAGGACCCGCAATTCATGGGGTCGGTCTGCCGGTCGAAGTCTTCGTCTGTCGCGCCGTCGCAGTCGTCATCAATTCCATTGCAGATCTCCGGCGCGCCGGGATAGATGTCCGGGGCACTGTCATTGCAGTCGCCGCACTGGGTTGCGGTATAGGGATAGACGGGCGTTACCGCCCATACGAAATCCCAACAGATGCCGCTCAGATAACTGTATTCGCTGCCCCAGCCGTCGTTATCTTCATCGCGGTAATATTGGACCAGCACCGCCGCGTCGTCCGCCGTGACGAGGATGCGCGCGTTCGGGAGATTTTCTTCCGGGTAGTCCGCGCGGAGGTCCCATACGATATGCTTGCCCGTGCCCGTGGTGACGTTCGCGAGGTCGCCCGTGACCGAGGTTACGGGATAACTGTAGCCGTCCGCGCCGCCGTCCCTGGACAAGGTAACAGTTATGGCGCACGGGCCGTTCGGCGCGACGAGGTCATAATAGATGTCCACCTGGGTTGACGTGGCGTTGGGCGATTGCGTCAGGACCACGTTGGAGACCACCGGCGCGTCCGCAAAGGCCCAGGAGCACGCTAACAACAGAGCAAAAAATGGGACTGCCTCCGGCGCGCGCAAGCGCTTTAACCACTGCACAAGGGACTGAAGCACGCCGGAGGCTGTCCCAAATTTTTTGCGGGCGTCGGTGTCAGGACAAAAACCGGGTACAGACACGTCTCCGCTGCGCTGCGCTTGTGTCAGTCCCCGGTTTTTGCGGGCGCTTGCGTCAGGTCCGAAAAAAGCGGGACAGTTCCCGCCGCGGGCCGGATTGGTTTTTTGCAGTCCAGACAAGGTATCACGGTGTAGCGATCCGTCGAGACTTTTTGAAGTACGCGGCGGGAACAGTCCCATTTTTTCGTGATTGGTTTTTTGCAGTCCAGACAAGGTATCACGGTGTAGCGATCCGTCGAGACTTTTTGAAGTACGCGGCGGGAACAGTCCCATTTTTTCGTGATTGGTTTTTTGCAGTCCAGACAAGGTATCACGGTGTAGCGATCCGTCGAGACTTTTTGAAGTACGCGGCGGGAAC
>JAKLHG010000463.1 GCA_022710255.1 Candidatus Hydrogenedentota bacterium | reverse complement strand
GCGACTTGGCCTCCGCCTCCCGGGTCACCACACAGGTGTGAATGACGCCCAGTTCGGCGGGCGCGCCGAAAGGAACCAGGGTATAGCCCGCGCTGCGCAACCGGTCTTCTATCACCCTGGATTCCGCCTGGTTCAACCGGCACCCAAGGGTATATACGGAAGCGCGCCGGGGTGGTGCGGCCCCTGTCCCGTCCTTATCCATTTTCCGCCAAGCCCAGCAGCCAATGCGTGAAAAGGCGGACACCGAAACCGGTGGCATATTTGGATTTCAGGTAAGGCTTGTTCTTTACACCATAGGCGGTGCCCGCGATATCCAGGTGGGCCCAGGGAGTATCACCTACGAAGGCCTTCAGAAATGCTGCGCCTGTAATCGTTCCCGCCTCACGTTCGGGCCCGATATTGCTCAAATCAGCAAAGTCGCCTTCCATCATCCGCTCATAATCCTTCCACAGCGGCAGCGGCCACAGGATTTCGCCCGTGGCCTTTCCGGCGGCAAGGAGTTCATCGATAACATACTCGTTTGTTCCCAGCACCGCCGCGGCCACATGACCCAGCGCAACAACGGCCGCGCCCGTAAGCGTGGCGATATCCACAATAATGTTCGGTTTGTAAGTATCTACCGTGTATGCGAGCGCGTCGGCCAGGATGAGGCGGCCTTCCGCATCGGTATTAAGCACTTCAATGGTCTTACCGTTATAGGCGCGGACAATGTCACCCGGGGTCTGGGCCCGGCCGTCGGGCATATTCGTCACCGCGGGGATCACGCCGATGACGTTGATGGCGGGTTTAAGGTGGCTGACGGCCATAAGTGTGCACAGCACGGCCGCCGCCCCACACATGTCAAATTTCATTTCATGCATTTTGCCCGCCGGCTTCAAAGAAATGCCGCCAGAATCGAAGGTGACACCCTTACCCACCAGCGCCACGGTGCGGGACGCTTCCGGGTGACGATATTTAAGGAAAACCAGCTTCGGAGGAAATTCGCCGCCCCGGGCAACACCAAGCAGCGCATTCATGCCCAGTTCCGCCATATGGCTCTCTTCCAGCACCGTACAGGTACAGCAAGAATCTTCCATGTTCGCAATTTGATACGCCGCCTGGGCAAAGGTTTCGGGCTTCATATCGTTTGAGGCTGTATTGGCGAAATGACGCGCGCCGTTGGCTGCCAGAGAAACCAGTGCCGCCCTTTGGCACGCTTTGCCAATCGCTTCCGTGTCAGCAGCATTGTCCACGATTACAGTAATTTCACTTACCGCAACCGGGGCGTTCTCTTCTTCAGGCTCTTTATACGTGTCGAAATGGTACTGGCCCAGATTGATGCTTTCCACAAAAGCCTCTATGGGAAGATTATCATAGAATCTCATGTCCAGGTAAACATGGCGGATATGATTCCGCCGGAAAACGTCCACCGCAACCCCCATGGTCCGGCGCATCGCTTCAGCGTCGCAATCTTCGTAGTCACCCAGCCCGAGCACCAGTATACCCTTATACTCCCGGCTCGGAGCGGGTATGTAGTAATAGGATTTTCTCCGGCCGGTAATGATGTTTTTCTCTGATAATGTCCGGAGCGTGGCTGCGTCTTCCTCCGCCAGGATCTTTTCCGCCAGAGGATGTTTCCTGTAATACACGGGAATGACCACGCAAATGTCATCCCCTTCAAAAGCGAGTTCCCTGGCTTTGACAATGGAGATTCTGGTTACCATATCGGCGTTGACTATCATGGATACTATCCTTTCTTCTCGGTTTTCTACTTCAAAGACACCGGCATATTACTCCGCTTCGGCATAGAGCCAGTGCCCCCTGCTGTCCGTAATTCGCACGCGTACCAGGTCGCCTATCTCATGGGGCCCGACCGCCACCGTAACGGCGCGGTATCCATCCGTACGGCCATTCATCAAATCCGGTTCGCGCGGGTGCACCGCATCAATCAGCACGTCCTGTTCCGTGCCGATAAGTGCGCGTTGTTGTTCTTCGTTAATTTGTTCCTGCAAGGCAATGACACGGGCAAGCCGTTCCTCTTTCGCCTGGCGAGGCACATCGTCCGCAAGTTTCGCTGCCGCCGTGCCGGGGCGCGGTGAATATTTGAAAGGAAACACCTGGCTGAACCGGACCTGTCCCAGGGCGTGGAGCGTACACTCAAAATCCGCTTCCGTTTCCCCCGGAAAGCCTACGATGAGATCGGTACTGATTTCCACTCCAGGCGCCCGCTGCTGCAAATAGTCCACCTTTCCCAGGTAATCCTGCAGGGTGTGTCGTCGGCGCATTGCCTGGAGCACGGCATCCGATCCTGCCTGGAAGGGCAGGTGCAACTGCTTGCAAATCGTTTTGCGTTCCGCCATCAGGTCGGAAAGCCGGTTGTTCCAGTCCCGGGGATGAGGCGAGGTAAACCGCAGCCGGCTCAGTCCATCCAGTTGCGAAATTTCGTCGAGCAGTTCGTAAAAACCATATTCCCCGGCGGCGCGGTACGAATTGACGTTCTGGCCGAGCAGCCAAAGTTCGCGGGCACCCTTATCGATGGCGGCGCGGGCTTCCTGCAGGATGCTTTCGGGCGACCGGGACACCTCGCGGCCCCGCGTCTGCGGCACGATACAAAAAGAGCAATGATTGTTGCAGCCCTTGGTAATGGCAATATACGCTTTGATACCTTCCACATGGCCCCGCTCCACCCAGCGTTCCGGCACAAATTCGCGCACCGGGCCATCCCAAGGCTGCCAGTCCGTCAGGCAGCGCCTTTCGCCCCGGCCTGCACTTTCGATAAGTTCCGGCAACCGGAACAGGTTATCAGGGCCGAACACGAAATCCACCAGGGCCTCGCGGTCAAGCAGGGACTGTCCTGCTTGTTGCGCCACACACCCGGCCACCCCGACCAGCAATTCCGGCTTGCGCGCCTTCAGCGGGCGCAACGTGCCAAGATAACTGTACACCTTGTTCTCCGGGTTGGCGCGGACGGAACAGGTGTTCACCAGGAGGATATCAGCCTCATCGGGCATTTCAGTGTAGATATACCCCAGCGACGCAAGCATGTCGTACATGCGTTGTGTGTCATGCTCGTTCATCTGGCAGCCGTAGGTTTTGATATGCGCTTTTTTTGACATATTGTGATGGAATCAGTGAATATCCGGGATGAAAGGGTGAAGCCGCAAGTTGCTGTACCGCTATTATAACAATACGGGCCGGCAGACGCACCCGCAGCCATCCCGGCGCGCACGAATCAGGTATTCGATTCCCGGGATGGGGGCGCCAATATCCTATGCTGGCGCAGGCGTTCCTGATCGGTGCGCGCCACGAAAATGGGCTTTTCCTCCGTGTCTATGCCCGCATAAAACATGGCCGCAGCCACGGTGCCCGGGGTGGGAATGAAACATTGGACCTGGCGCGGCCGCCAGTTGCGCTCCCGGAGCCACTGCGCCAGTTCGCGCATGTCGTTGTCCGTGCAGCCGGGAAAGGCGCTGATCAAATAAGGCACCACGTATTGTTCCTTGCCCGCGCGGCGGGATTCTTCTTCGAAGAATTGGAGGAAGGCCTCAAAAGAGGCACGGGCCGGCTTGCGCATGAGCCGCAACACAGGGTCGCAGAGGTGTTCCGGAGCCACCTTGATCTGCCCGCCGACAAACTCCCGGACCAGGCTGCGCAGATAG
>JAKLHG010000462.1 GCA_022710255.1 Candidatus Hydrogenedentota bacterium | reverse complement strand
CCATTACTTCCCGCAAGGAACATGATGACTGGGTCGAACTATCAGACGGGTGCTATCTGTTGCGCACCAATCTTACAGGCTATGACGCGCAAACTCTCTGGAAGACGTATATCGGATTAACCCAAATAGAAGATACCTTCCGTATCAGCAAGCATGACTTGGGAATTCGCCCCATATTTCATCAGAAGAGGGACCGTGCCCAAGCCCATATCCTCGTATGTTTTCTGGCGTTGGTCATGTGGCGCACACTCCAGCAATGGATGGAAGGGTGTGCATTGGGTACCGCCCCAAGAAAACTACTGGCACATCTGGCGGAAGTACGTTCACTGGATATCGTGATGCCCACCGATGCAGGACGAGAGATTCGCTTGCGCACGGTAAGCCGTCCGGAAAATCACTTGGCTATTTTGTTACATAAACTCGGCTTGCCCCTGCCAAATAAGCCCATGGAAGTCCAATAAACGATTTAAAATGTAGTGCAGACTTTACTTGCTAATATATTGTTTTGCAATAAGATATAAATTTTAAAGGCCGTTTCTGCGGAAGATGGGTTGGTGGTCCCGGTGCTGGGACCGCCCGGACCGGGATTCCCAAAATTCGTGGAAGAGGCATCGAACCCGGAAGGAAAACAGCCGATGACGCCGCAGATTAAGGGAGAGCGCCCACCGGGCAGGTTTAGTCCGGGCGCTGTCGGCTGGGTCGCCGGCAGGGGAGCAGGACACTCATCGCACTTGCAGCAAAGTTCGCCGTTCCGGCATTCCATATTGTTCGGATCCGGCATCGGGTCCTGACCGCCCCGGGCGCCCACCATGCTTTCCATATCCAGGCGTTGTGCCACTATCGGCTGCGCCCCGGAGATCAGGGCCTTACCGTCCCAGCAACCGTAGAAAGTCTCCCGGGGAATCCATTGCGCCGCTTCATCATGGATATCGTCCACCAGGACCGCGTTGGCATTGCTGTCGCGTACCAGCACAAAATGGTTGCCATTGACAAAGGCGATAAACGGCGTTTCCAGGCCTGCGCCGCGTACAGACTGAACACCGACCAGCTCCAGACCGTAAGCGGCCGCCGCATCACACAGTCCCTGCATGCTGGCGCCTTCCGCCGTCATACGCGCTTTTGCCGCCAGTTCACGGGGCGTAACCGCGACGCCCCGTTGGGCCAGCCATTTCTGCAACGCCACAGGACCGCAAAGTTGAAAGGCCGGCGCGTCTCCCGGGGTTCCACTGCGGCGCGCCTGCTGTTGCGCGACATCCGCAAGTTCCCGGGACAAGGACTTATTGCAAAGGGCCGTCAGTTCGCTGCCGGGATATTGTTCGACAATGTATTCATAAAAATAACGGGCGCCGGCCAGGTCTCCCGCCCGTGAATAAATGCGTCCCAGCCCATATAAGGCATAATCGGGAACCCGGCCGTAGGCATGAACATCCAGATACGCCCAATAGGCCTCGACCGCCTTGTCAAAAGCGCCCTCGCCGTCATACAACGCCCCGAGGGCGTAGGCCTTGGCATACTGGGCCGTATCCTGAACAGCATCGCTGACTTCATAGCCCAGCGCCCGGTCGTAATGTTCAATCGCGGTCTTTTCCCGGCCGCGATTAAAATGGATATAGCCCAGGTAATATTCCAGACGCGCCTTGTCCCGGTCCGAAACCGCGGCGTCCTGCAACGCCTCCTCCACCACGCCCGTGTGCAGCGTGTCAAACGAATTCAACAGGATGAACGCGCCCGTGTTCCGGTCATGGAGATGCCACATATACTCCTTGTACAAGAATATGCGCGTCATCCACGCCCAGCGAAGACGGGGCGGCATCGGCCCGCTCTTTAAGCCCCAGGACCCGCTCGGTACGCTCCGAGGCGGCAAGACGCTCCACAAAATCAAAATACAACGGAACCATACGGGCCTGCGCCGCGCTCGCCGGATAAGACCACAATGCAGCATCCCCCAGGGAACAGCCCTGCTCCACCAACGCCGGGTCCACAGCGGCTTTGGTCCGTTCCGCCTGTTGCATCTGTCTATGCCACGCGGCCAGCAGGCCATAACAAGCCTCCGAACCGGACAAGGCATCCCAGGACGGCATTTCACCGGATTGGAGTTCGGTCAACCGCCACGCCGCCAGCATGCCCGAAAGACTGTCCCGCAGCGTATCCGCTTCCAGGGTACGCCCCAGGGCATCCAACGCTTCCAGGTATACCGGAACCCCATCATACGCCTCCGGCGCATTGGGCCACGACGTTAATAAGGCGCCTGAAGTCGACGCCGCATACGCGTAGGCTTCCGGCGTCCCCGCAGTCCGGGCATGGGCGGCCACCACTTGGCAGACCGCAAGGCTCTCCGTCGCAGTCACCGGCGCGGAATCCTTCATCAGCGCCGAAGCCAATGCGGAACATTGGTTCGGAGACGCCTCGAGCAAACGCTCCTCCAAAAGATATCGAGCCCGCTGTGCTTCATAACTGTCCGGATACTGCGCCAGCACCGGCAACACCGACAGAATCTTTGCCTCCACTTCGCCCGCATTATCCGCAGCCAGGACGGACTCCATGAGGCTGTTGCAGGAATTGGTTGTCGCTCCGGAGACGGACTGCGCAGCAACCACGCCGGACAGGGAAGGAGAAAAGCCAGCCAACACCACCTCGGGAGATTCAAGATTGACCGGTGGGCGACTTACCGCAGGTCCACCGTGCATTAGTTCCAACACTTCCTCAGGCAATACCTGAATGGGGATATCGTCTTCTGGTTCACTTGGAACAGGCGGCAACGACTGTGCCAACGGGTCAAGGGAAGGAGAAACCTCTGTTGACGCGTAGGCACCCGGCACCTTATACCCCGAAACCACAGGTAGAGAAAACAATACGGACAGTACCACCGCATTCACCCAGACCCCGAAAGTAGTCACCTTCCCCTCACGGCGACTGACAAATACCCCAAAGATAGCGCACCTCCTGAAATTAAAATAATACGGTATACGCATTCATGAGTTACTATCCTAAACATAACAATATACTTTATGAGTCCGTTATAGCACAGTATGGGTGGAATGTCAAGGGAATTTTGGCAGTAGATAGCAAATGTTTTGAAGTCAAAAAAATCTTTGGCGGCGACACAGTGGTGTTTCACTTGAAGAAACTCAGGGCCATGCCGCGCTGAGGCGGACGGAAAATGGAATCGGCCCCGGGTTCCCGATACTGATGCAGCCAGTTCATCAACGTATGGTGCGGCATATGTGGCGCCGAACGCTTTAGTTCACCGGGACGAACATGCCCGTTGTGCATCAGCGGGGCCAACGCCAAGCGATACGAGGCCTCTTCACCCCTGCGATGGCTAAAGAAATTGTCCTCCCCCCAAAAGCAGGAGACAAGACCATCCCTCTCCGCCCTATAAACACGGGGGTGCGTCAGGACTGTGTGTTTATGCGCCCATCTTCCTTGTTCTGTTGGCCAGAAGTCCTCGAATTCTCCGCTCATGAAGATGCGTCGTAGCACAATGACCTTGTTGACGCCCGCGACTGTCCATCGCATCCCGGATTGTTTTTAAAGCGCGTTTGCTCGGCAGGAGGGAAAACTCAGATTTAAGTCGTTTGCTCTTTGTTTTTCCCTTATCAGCGTTCCAACACACAATCGAATGGTAAAAGCCGCAATGCGCA
>JAKLHG010000461.1 GCA_022710255.1 Candidatus Hydrogenedentota bacterium | reverse complement strand
AGGTGCGCCAAAAATGACCACCCCCAATCCCGCACCTCGTTCATACCTGCCAACACAGTTCGTATGCGTTCCGTAAGCGTACCTTCCCAGGTGCGCCAAAAAAGACCACCCCCAATCCCGCACCTCGTTCATAACCGCCAACACACTTCGTATGAGTTCCGTAGGCGTACCTTCCCAGGTGCGCCAAAAGAGCCAACACCTAATCCCGCACCTCGTTCATAACCGCCCAATACAAAATTCCGCTGGCTACCGAATTATGGTCTGGAACCTTTACTCTCCTGGAATCTCATTTCCCCCTTCGCGATACCCTTTTCGCACCAATAAAAAAACGGCGCACCATTTTCAGGCGCGCCGATGCTTGCGATAGGCGAAAGGTTATTCTTCCTCGACGCGGGATTTCTCGTACGCGGCGATAATTTCCTTGGCAACATGTTCGGGCACTTCGTCGTAGTGGCTCAATTTGAGTTCATAGCTGCCGCGGCCTTGGGTCATACTGCGCAGTTCAGTGGAATAGCGCAGTATTTCGGCTTCGGGCACATGGGCGCGGATGACCTGGCGTCCGCCGCCCAGGGCGTCCATGCCGAGGATGCGCCCGCGCCGACTGTTCAGGTCGCCGTTGATGTCGCCCATGAATTCCTCGGGCACGGTAACGGCGATTTCCATGATGGGCTCAAGCAGGCAGGGCCTTGCCTCGCGCACGCCCTTCTGGATTGCCTTTGACGCAGCCAGTTTAAAGGCCATTTCGGAGGAGTCCACCGCGTGGAAAGAACCGAAGAAAAGTTCCACGATGACGTCAACCACGGGATGCCCGCTGATGACGCCCCGTTCCAGCGCCTCAAACCCGCCCTTGTCCACATGGGGAATGTATTGCTTGGGTACGACCCCGCCGACAATACTGTCGATGAACTGATATCCGGCGCCGCGTTCGTTTGGTGCCAGGCGCAGATGCACGTCACCGTACTGGCCGTGGCCGCCACTCTGCTTCTTGTGCTTGCCCTGTACTTCGACCTTGGACTTGATGGTCTCGCGATAAGCCACCTTCGGAATGCTGGTCTCGGCTTCCACCTTGTACTTGCGCTGCATGCGGCTGAGGAGGATGTCGAGCTGCAGGTCGCCCATGCCGCGAATGATGTGATCTCCCGTGGCGGCGTCACGATAATGGGAGAACGTGGGGTCTTCTTCCGCCAGGCGGTTGAGCGCCTCGCCAATCTTGTCTTCGTCGGAACGAGATTTGGGCACAATGGCCAGTTTTACCATCGCTTCGGGGAGTTCGATGGAGGGCAGGTGTACCGAACAACCCGGCGCGCCGATGGTGTCTCCAAAATGCGTGTTTTTCAGTTTCGTCATGGCGGCGAGGTCGCCCGGGCCGACGCTGTCCACCTGAACTTGCTGTTTGCCGTTGACCATGAACAGTTTACCGGTGCGTTCCTTGGTGTTGGTGGTGACGTTGTAAAAGTCCGTGTCCGATTTCAAGGTGCCGCTCAATACGCGGAACAGAGTCAGATGCCCGACAAAGGGGTCGACCACGGAACGGAACACCTGGCCGAGGAAGGGGCCGCTGGGGTCCGATTTGACTTCAACTTCTTTGCCGTTGTCGTCTTTGCCGACAATCTTGCGGTCCAGCGGGCTGGGGAAGGATGCCTCTATCATATCGAGCAGTTCGTCTATTCCCTTGTCCAGGGAGACGCTTCCTGCCAGGACCGGGATGATCTTGCCGCTGGTAATGCCTTTTTGCAGGCCGGATTTGAATTCTTCGGGGGATAACTCGAGGGTTTCCAGGTATTTTTCCGTCAGGGTTTCATCCGTCTCCGCAACGGCTTCGACCAGCGCTTCCTTGTAGGCCAATCCCTCCGGCGGCAGTGCACTTTCATCGCCCTGCACAATATTCAAGACGCCCTTGAGGCCGGAGCCCTCGCCAACAGGGATTACCATGGGCACACAATGGCGGCCGTAGGTTTCCTGGAGCAGTTTGACCGTCTCGTCAAAGTCGGTATGCTCGCGGTCCAGCTTGTTGACGAAGAAGGCGCGCGGCACGTTGAAGCGTTCGGCATATTTCCAGGCATTGTCCATGCCCACCTGTACGCCGGTCGACGCGTCCACCATGATAACGACACCGTCCACAAGCGGCATGGAGGCGGCCACTTCACCCAGGAAATCCATATATCCGGGATGATCGATAAGGTGGATGCGGCCACCTTTCCACTCCAAATGGGCTAGTGCCACGGCGATGCTGTGCTTGCGCTCTATTTCCTCTTCGAGATAATCGCAAACCGTGTTGCCGTCTTCAACGGTGCCTAAACGGCCGGTCAAGCCCACCTTATGCAGGATGTGTTCAACGAGCATCGTTTTTCCGACGCCGCCGTGCCCGACAATGCCAACGTTGCGAACTTTCCCCGGTTCAATTGCTGTCATGGAAAACCCTCCGGTACAGGTTTTGCCCGCCGCACGGGCAAAAAGGTTTAAGTGAATCTAATATAATGAAAAGGGATACGCTGATAGAGATATCAGGGTTCTCTAGTATACCGTTTATCCGGGGGCTTCCTCAAGTCATGAAAGGGTGTCCTGCTTAGACACTGGATTCCCGGGCTTCCTTGTCCTGTCGCTGCGCCATAAGCACATATTTCTCGATCAGGCCCGGTACCTGGTCCGGCGTCATGTTTCCGAATACTTTCTCGCCGATTACCACCACAGGCGCCAGGCCGCAGGTGCCCACGCACCGGGTGCTCTCCAGGGAAAAGAGCCCGTCTTTCGTGGTTTCGCCGAACTTGATGCCCAGCTCGTCACAGAGCCGGTCCGCCACGCGTTCGGCCCCTTTGACGTAACAGGCGGTTCCCAGGCACACGTTAATGACAAACCGACCGCGGGGTTCGAGCCGGAAGAAATGATAAAACGTGGCGACGCCGGTTACCTTGGCGGCGGGCACCTGCAACAGCTGGGCCACGGCGTCCAACTGTTCGCGGCCCAGGTAACCGAAATGATGCTGCACGCGGTGTAACACGCCTATAAGGTTGCTGGTGGCATGGTCGCCCCGGGTACAGGATTCTATGAAGGCCACGATTTCTGGGGTCAACGCCTCGGCGCTGATGCGGCGCACTTCTTCCCTGTTGTCGGTAATCATGGTAGTGTTATTCATCAGCGGACTCCTCTGGGCAATCTGGGCGTGTAGTGGGTATGCAGCAACGCGTGCGCTTTCTTGCCGCCCGGTGCGCCCAGGTATTCTTCATACAGGCTTTTTATCGCCGGGTTATGGTTGGAGCTGCGGACGGCCTTGGCGCCGTCGATGGCGTATAAGGCTTCCGCGCGCTTGGCGAGCAGGCGCCGGTCAAGAATGCGGTAGCCGGGCGGGGGATAGGGTTGCCCGCCGCCGCCGATGCACCCGCCGGGGCAGGCCATCACCTCGATGATATGGAATTGCTTGCCGCCGTTCAGCGCGTCGTCGAGCAATACCTTCGCGTTGGTCAGGCCATTGGCCACGCCCACGCGCAGGGTCAGTTCATCGCTCACCTTCAATTCACGCTCGCGCAGCCCTTCCACGGCGCGCACGTCTTTAAACTCCATGCGCTTGGGGGGCGCGCCCGTTATCTTTTCCACGGCCATGCGCAGCGCGGCCTCCATGACCCCGCCGGTGGTGCCGAAGATATCCGCCG
>JAKLHG010000460.1 GCA_022710255.1 Candidatus Hydrogenedentota bacterium | reverse complement strand
CATCGATTTAAATGACTTCATCACCGAAGATTCTAATGGAATACCTATATCCTATTGCCAGATGTTCCCTTCGGGGGTTAGTGTAGTACCTGTTTTGTGTAATAGAGACATTCTTGCGAAAACGGTAAATATCAGCTCAACGATAACTTAATATATTTAATGGATATTTAAATGGAACCCTGGTATAAATGCACCACACCCCGTAAGGAGGTCCGCGAAGGGCGTTCCTTTAATCCTGACGAGTTCGCCATACACCTGGAACAGGTGGTGGCCGGGACGGCTCCTGATGATTATAAAAACCCCGAGCAGTTTTTCAAGCGTACCTGTTTTACCAGGGCCCTCAGGGAGCACGCGGGCATGGTGCTTCGCCGGCTTGCCGGGGAAACATCGAACACCGCGCCGGTGATGACGCTCATCACACAATTTGGCGGCGGCAAGACCCATACTCTCGCCAGCCTGTACCATATGGTGTCCAGTGGTTCAAGTGCCGCTTCGTATTCAGGGGTGGGCGAATTGATAAAACAGACCGGCCTCAGGGAAATGCCCTTTGCCCGCGTGGCGGTGTTTGTGGGTAACGCGTGGGATCCGGTACCGGGCAGGGATAATCCCTGGATCGATATCGCGCGTCAGCTTGCCGGTGACGAGGGTGTGAAGGCGCTCGGCGCGGCTTCGGAAACCACGCCCCCCGGGACCGAGGCGCTGGGACGCGTGTTTCAGGCCGCCAACGCGCCGGTGCTGGTGCTCTTTGACGAGGTCCTCAATTATCTCAATCGTCATCGTGGCATGGCCGACCAGTTTCACGCCTTTATACAGAACCTTACCGTGGCCATGACCGCGACCACCAGCGGGGCGGCGGTTATAAGCCTGCCGCGCAGCCAGGTGGAAATGACCGACTGGGACATGCAGTGGCAGGATCGCATTACAAAGGTGGTGCGCCGCGTTGCCAAGGACCTTATCGCCAACGATGAGGCCGAGATTAGCGAGGTGGTGCGTCGGAGGCTCTTTGAGAATATCGGCAAGGATGATGCCCGCAAGTCCGTGGCAAAGGCCTATACCGACTGGTGTTTTGAGCGGCGGGCGCAATTGCCTCCGGAATGGACCGCCGTAGACACGGCCGCAACTGAAGCTAAATCGAAAGAATTGCTGCGCGCTCGCTTTGAGTCGTGCTATCCCTTCCATCCCGCCACGATCACGGTGTTCCAGCGCAAATGGCAGGCGCTCCCACAGTATCAGCAGACCAGGGGGACCCTGGCCATGCTTGCCCAGTGGATATCGTGGGCCTACAAGGACGGGTTCACCAGGGCGCGCAGGGAGTCGTTGATTACCATAGGATCGGCGCCGCTGGATATTCCCGAATTCCGGAGCGTAATACTTGGTCAGCTTGGCGAATCGCGCCTCATGGCCGCCATAGAAAGTGATATCGCGGGCCCGAATTCCCATGCCCGGGCGCTGGACGCCGATACGAAGGACAGCCTGAAAGACATACACCGTCGTGTGGGCACCACCGTTCTGTTCGAATCGTCCGGCGGCATTGTGGATAAAATGGCCCACCTGCCGGAGCTTCGCTTTGCCCTTGGCGAGCCCGGAAACGACACAACCACTATAGATACCGCAATGTTCGCCCTTGAGGATAAATCGTACTTTATCCGCAGAGTGGGATCCGACGGATTCAAGATCGAGTACCGCCCAACCATGAAAAAAGTGGTCAGCGACCGCCGCGCATCCCTTGATGAGGAGAGTGAAATAAAACCGGCAATGCGTTCGCTGGTCCAGAAGGAATTCAGCAAGGGAGCGTCGGTTCCGCTGGTAGCCCTGCCCGTTGACGGAACCGAGATTCAGGACAGCCCCCGCCTGACAATGGTAATAATGGCCCCGGATATGGAGTGGGCCGGGAAGGGGATTGTTCGCGATAACCTAATCGAATGGACCAGAAACCGCGGTTCATCCGGCAGACTCTATCCGGGAGCCCTTGTCTGGTGTTTGAAAAAACCCGGGAGGGAATTACGGGAGAAGGTAGAGCTCTGGCTGGCTTGGAAACGTGTCGCCCAGGAAGCCGCCGATGGAACCCTTGGAGGGGAGTTCGACAGCGCGGAACGCGCTAACATCCAGGTAAAGGTTAAAGATCATGAAGAAGCGGCACGGGATGAGGTCTGGGCCGGTTACCGGTACGTGGTAATCTCCGACAGTCATGATAAAAACGGAATCAAAGTTATAGACCTGGGGGCGGGACATTCCAGCGGCAATGAGACACTCTGCGGTCGTGTTATCGGAGCTTTGAAATCGGGTGCGTTGCTGAACGAATCGGTGGGAGCTGGATACATAGAACGTAACTGGCCACCGGCTCTGAAAGATTCTGGTGCCTGGCCCCTATCCGGATTACGGCAGAGTTTTTTGAACGGTTCGCTTACTCGACTCATTGATCCTGATACGGTGCTGCGGAACAAGATAGTTGAATTCGTGGAAAAGGGTGATTTTGGCCTTGCATCCAACCAGCAGGCCGATGGTACTTTCGAGCGGGTATGGTATAATGAAAATATTTCGCCAGACGAGATTTCGTTTGATTCAGGGGTTTATCTTCTTCTTAAAGTCAGGGCTAAGGCGTTAAAAAATATTTCAGAAAAACCTGCTACCGGAGTGATGCCTAAGCCTGTCGAGAGGGTGCCGGAAAAAACTGAAGGTAAAGCCGAAGAGATCCAACAACCTGCGAAGGGAACATCTGCAAGAACATTCAGGATCAGTGGTGCGATTCCCCCGGAGGTTTGGAACCGTTTTGGAACGAAGGTCTTACCTAAATTGAAAAGCGGCTCAGAAATAAAAGTGGGAGTTCATTTCTCAGTCACTGTTGAAGAAAGCGTCGCTGCGAGTTTCGAGAGTGAATTAATGCAGATAATAGAAGATATGGGGCTAACGGACAAGATTAAAGTTGAGTGAAAATAAATTGGTATCAACACGCGTTATTGGATAAACCTGTTAAGTCCTCCCTGGAGCAATGGTTATGGACCTCGTAAAGCTTCTTCTCTATTGCGTGGCGTTTGTCGTTGCCATAAAGATACTTAGCCGCATTACGCCGAGGAAAAGAGGCACATACACGTATACGCTCAATACTGGGGAAGGAGGCGATGGGTGGGAATCCGTAAATGGAAAAGCTCGGAAATTTCAATCATATCGAAAGGAAAGTAGCAGGTATTATCTTGATGAAAACGGCTATTTAAGGTTCAGGGATTCTGGAAGGCTGGTTCATCGTTGGGTGGCTGAAAGGAAACTGGGGCGGAAGCTGAAGGCCAAGGAAGTTGTGCACCATATAAATGGTGTAAAAACAGATAATAGACCGGAAAACCTTCAGGTTTTTCCCAACCAGGAAATGCATGAGCAGGCGCACTTCGGTCCCGCCGCTGATATGGATGGTACGAATTCAACATATGGATTTTCTTATACAAGAAATGGTAATGCATATAGAGGTGCTTGGGCAGGTAATGGTATTTATAAATTTTTCGTGCCTGATGGAATGTTACGCACTTATAAGAACATAGAAAAGGTGGTCAGACTATTCAAGAGGTTTTAAAAGTTTGATGCGAGCAGATTTAACTTAGACGCAAACGCTTGGGATAAATCACTTATGCCTATAAATGTATCTTCAGGAAAATATACGTGTATACAA
>JAKLHG010000046.1 GCA_022710255.1 Candidatus Hydrogenedentota bacterium | reverse complement strand
TGACATCGCGAAATTGACGGTACACCGAGGCAAAACGCACATAGGCGACTTCATCAAGTTGTTTCAGCCGCGCCATGACCGCCTCGCCCAACAAGCGCGTGGACACTTCGCGTTCACCGCCGTTGAACAGTTCCCGTTCAATGTCATTGATAAGCACGTCGACCTGCTCTATGCTGACCGCACGCTTCTCAATAGCCTTCATTATACCCGCTTTCAGCTTCCATCGATCAAAATTTTCACGCCGGCCGTCTTTCTTCACCACCATCTGCGCCACCTCCTCGATGCGTTCATACGTGGTAAAGCGCCTCTCACAACTGATGCATTCCCTGCGCCGCCGCGTGGCTTCGCCATCCTTGGAAACGCGGGAGTCCACCACCTTACTGTCGTCAAAACCACAAAATGGACATCGCATAATTCTTCTTCCTGTGCCGCTTACACCGTTTACAGCGGGTTACGGTTGGCCTCATGAACTACTCTCTAATACGGGCTAACAATATATTGTACCGGATAAGGCTTTAATAGCATAACAGATACCATATCCTGTGTCAAGAAAAAAATGACAAGGCCGTATCTCCGTAAACGCGATGGTCTATTTTGCATAATGATGATACCTGGTCGGGCAAACTGCGGAAACGGGACGTTTCAATAATGACCCGGGCATCGGGCAGCAGCAGCCGGTTTTTTACCAGGACCTCCAGCAGCGCCTCATAGGCGGGGAAGGTGTAGGGCGGGTCAGCGAAGACGAGGTGAAAGGGCGGCATGGGCTGGCGCAGGTCTTCCGGGATATGTGCTTGTATCAGCATACCGTTAATCTCTACGCCGCATAAGGCGAGATTTCTTCGGGCAAGGTCAAGCGCCTCCCGCGAGGCGTCGACAAAGGTCGCATGGGCGGCTCCGCGGCTCAACGCCTCGATGCCGCATGCGCCTACTCCGCAAAACAGGTCCAGGAACTGGGCGTTTCGGACCCGTTCCCCGAGAATGCTGAAGAGGCTTTCCCGAACCCGGTCGGACGTAGGACGGATATCGCGGTTCCTGGGCGTAAACAGCCGTCTCCCCTTAAAATCTCCGGCAATAATTCTCATCGGCTTGGGTGTCCTTGATAAAAATCTGCATCATAGAAACGTGGCCACTGTCCGTCTTTAGTATACCCATTATCGCAAGCCGGGTGAAGCGGAACCCGGCAATCCCAAATCCGCACGTAAGAACCGAGTTGTTGGCGTAAAGCCAATAAGGATAAGGAACGTAGAAGCGGCATCCTGCCGCTTTGCATCAAGCAGGACATGCGGGCCGTAGTCACAATGGAAGCGGCAGGATGCCGCTTCTACGTTTCTGCCATTCCTTACGTGCGGATCTAGGGCAATGATCCCTTTTCTCCCGCGTGTTCCTTCTTGGGAAACCTTTCAGGGTCCTGAGAATCTGGGTGGGGGCCCGGGGAAAAACTACCCCCTCTGTCGCCTATTCAATACTTCCTTTTTTCAACAGCAGGCGTACCTTCTCAGGTGCGTCATAGCGGGTTGAAACGGGTTTTTGAAGCATGAAACCTGAAAACGGCTGTGAACGCCGGAAACGCCCATCAAAAGAAAGGACCGAAAGGACTTAAGGCGTTTAAGACGATTTCGCTGGCAAATAATTATGAGTTCAGTTTTTTACCACGAGGAGCGTTATGCCCTGGTTGAGTTCAAGAATCCAAAAACAACGCGTCATTCCGGTTTTTCGCGGTGGAAAAAGGACGTGTAGCGGAACGGGGGCCAGGCCGCGAAAAGACCGGAATCCAGTTCCTGAGGCTGTGGATGCGGGATTGGCCGCATTCGTTGTGTTTTTCGAGAAGGGAACTGGGTATTCATCACAGCGGGCCCAATCTGGATTCCGTTATTTTTCGCGTTGTCCAGTACCGTTCTTCGACCCGGGCCGGCGATCGCGAAAAAATTGGAATGACCGTGTTTACGGCTGTTTATAAGGAAAGGCGAAATAGGTTGATACAGGCGTTTTTTACTCTCCCTTTATTTTTCTTTATCTATAGTGCTGGGACTTGTTGCGCCGCAGGCGCCACTTCTTTCGGGCGCGGGCCCGGCAACGTCGCCCGCCCAATCCATTTTATCCTTCCCCCCGTTCTTCCGGGGTTCGACGCTCCTCTGTTGAAAGGGCGCCCGCCCGATGTCCATAATGACGGGACTGTTACTCATCGGGAGACATTTTATGCAACACACCGTTTGTTTGACAGGTCCCACGCTGCCGGAATCCTTTTACTGGTTCCACGAACCGCCGGCGTTTTATTTCGACGGGGGGCTGCACCTGCACACGCGCGGCGACACCGATTTCTGGCAGCGCACCCATTACGGATTCCGCCGGGATGACGGCCATTGCCTCTTCACCCGCGTGGCCGGCGATTTTCGGCTAGTGTGCCACGTTGCCTTCGCGCCCTGCACCCAGTACGACCAGTGCGGGGTGATGGTGCGGGTCGATGAAAGCCACTGGATCAAGGTTTCCATGGAGTATGAGAATCCGGAAATCAGCCGCCTGGGTTCGGTGGTCACCAACGGCGGCTATTCCGATTGGGCGACACAGGATGTGCCCGCCGATGTCTTGGAGAAATGGTATCGGGTCAGTCGCGAGGGCACTGATTATATCCTTGAACAGGGCGACAACGGTCAGGACTGGAAACAGATGCGGATTGCCCATCTGCATGGGGGCGCCGAAACGGTGGAAGCGGGGGTGTATGCATGCAGTCCCAAGGGCGACGGATTCCACTGTCATTTTCGCACGTTGTCCCTGGAAACGCCGGACCCCGCCCCGAAGTAAAACAGAATGTGGGCAAAGAAGCCGGACCGCCGCCGGGTTGCGGCTTACATTGTCGAGCAGGGAAGTTCCTTCAGGCTCTGGAAGCCTGAGTCAAAATGCGTTCCCCGTTCGGGTATTACGCGAAAAGCCTCTCTATCGTATAAAATATATAATCATTAAAATGCTATCAGGCAAAGGGAGGTATTTCACATGACGAAGGAAAATCATGCCGTTTCCAGTCCCGCTGCGGTAAAACCCGCGCCCGTATCCCAGGCCCGCGACACAACGATAGACATCCTGCGCGGACTGGCCATCTTTACCATGATAGCGGCCAATTCGGCGGGCGAGCTGTTGGCGGAGCCTCATCCCTTCTGGTTTCGCGTCTATGGGTCCTTCGCCGCGCCGTTGTTTATTCTCATGAGCGGCATGATGGTGGCCTTGACCGCGGAAGGCAAGAAACATGACTTGCGGTATTTTGTCAAACGGGGCGCCATGGTAGTAGCGGTGGCCGTCTTCATTGACGTGTGTGTCTGGCACATCTATCCCTTTGTCACGATGGACGTGTTATACCTCATCGGCCTCGCCCTGCCGCTGATATTTATGTTTGTATATCTGCACCCGCTGTCGCGGTGGCTTCTGATTGGCGTGATCTTCGGTCTCGCGCCCCTGTTGCAATATGGGCTGGGCTATTCCGATACGGTCGTGGAGACGGCGTTGCTGGAGCATCCCCTGACACTGGTGCGGCGTTTTCCGGAAATACTTCGGTATTGGGTGGTTGACGGCTGGTTCCCCATCTTCCCCTGGCTGGTATTTTCGTTTTTGGGCGTGCAACTGGCGCGATGGCGCTGGAAATGCGGGCGCCATGCGCTGGGTAGCCCGGCCAGTCTCGGGACGGGCGCTGCCCTCTTCGCGGCCGGTGCTGGGGCATTCTTCTTCCTGCCGGGAGCCGCATTCACGCGGGCGGGGTACAGCGAATTGTTTTATCCGCCTACACCTGGCTTCATCTTGAGCGCCATCGGCCTCATCATTGTCCTGTTCCCCCTGGTGGATGCGGTGCGGCGTTTTGCCGTGCTGGACCTGCTGCGCGTATTGGGTGAAACGTCCCTTTTCCTCTATATCGTGCATCTCGCCGTGATTGAGTATCTGCTTATCCCGCTGTTCAGCGAAGACAAGTTTTCCGTCTCGGGGTTCATGGGCGTCTATGCGCTGTTCACCGCCTTCCTGATTCTGCTGTCCTACGGGGTCCGGTACCTGAAACAGGTCTGGACAGGCCGACCCTTTGTGGTACGGTTCCTGTTGGGCGGGTAAGTACCGGCCTGCCGCCGGGCGGCGCGTCAGCCCGGGTGGTTTTCGGGCGTATGTTTGGCCAGAAAAGCCCGCAGATGCTTCAGGTAGGCCTTGTTCAGGAGCGTCGTGGCATGGTCGCCGTTTTCGATGTACACGGCTTCATGATTCCCCATGACCTCGGTCATGGTTTTGATGCCCGCACCCAGGGGGTCGCGGGTGCCGGCAATGGAAAGCACGGGCACCCGGTTGTTGCGCATCTCCTCCTCGGTGATGGCCAGGTCGGTAAACCGTTTCATGATGGCGGACATGGCGTCATTGTCATTGATGGCGCTCATTAAAAAACTGACCAGATTGATTCTCCACGCGGGCGGTGTCTCCGGTTCCAGCGCCCGTAGCAGGGGCCCGTAGCCCTCGTGCCGGTCAAGGGATTCCGTGAGGGTGCGCAACGTTTCGAGGTTTTTGCCCTCCGCTTTTTCAAATCCGGACGCGCAGGGCACCGCGCTGAGCAGCCGTTCCGGATGGCGCGCGATCAGGTGGATGGTGATGAACCCGCCCATGGAGTAGCCCACCACGTGCGCTTTGGCGATACCGAGATGGTCCATCAGCCGGATCACATCCAAGGCCGCCTCTTTGCCGTACTGCTCGGGCAATTTCGGCTTGTCGCTGCGTCCATGGCCGCGCAGGTCGAAGCGGATGACCCGGTAGGTGCCGCGCAGGGCACGCACCACGCCCGGCAGCCGCCAGTTCAGGTCGGCGTTAACACCGTACCCGTGCACCAGGATCACGGGGGTTCCCTGCCCCTCCACACGATAGAAAAGACGGACGCCCCCGGCATCGAAATACTGTCCCGGCGACCGGCGCAGCGCGAGACAGGCCAGAACCGCGATAAGCGCAAGAAGCGCCACAAGAATGACCACTATTCCATAAACCAAGGTTATCATACAAATGTCTCCGGGTTGAAAAATGCGCTACGGCGGCCCCGATATTGCCCTTGTCCCCCGAGTTTACTGTACAAAAAAAAGCTGCGGCGATACAACCCGGCATGGCCGTCCCCGGCGCAATGTCTTACGCTATTGTAAGATTTGCGGACATGCGATGGTACCACCCGCCCCGGGCTGCCAAAAAAAAAGCAAGTTGCAGAGACGCCAGCGGTGCGCAAGCCTTTACCCCTGCACCGCAAATTGTTTCCCCTTCCCCGCGTCCATGGGGTATAATAAAGGTATGATACTAAGGCCTCTTACAAAGAGGTTGTTCGGAGCCACTGTGGAGCGCTGCTCCGGCGGAGCGGTGTTCCGGCAATAAGCCGCTAAGGAAGAGCATCCAAAGAAGCAAGTTTTTTTAGAAATTAGCGGAAAAAGGAATTAAGTCGTGTACGCTATCAATATATGTGTCGTGGATGATTGCATGGATGAAACCACGGTACTGTGTGAAGGTCTGCACCTGTTCGGCTACCGCACCAAGGCGGCCTATACGGGCCGGCAGGCACTCGACATCTGTCTCAAGGAGAATATCCACTTGGTCCTGCTGGACATCGGCCTTCCGGATATCGACGGTTATGCCGTTTGCCGAGACCTGAAGTCGGACCCGCGCACAGCGGACATTCCCGTGATATTCGTCACGGCCCGGGGTTCTTCGGAAGACGTTGCGCGCGGTTACGATTTGGGCGCCGTGGATTATGTGGCCAAACCCTACAACCTTCCCCTGGTCATCGTTCACGTGGAAGCGGCATTGCGCACGCGCCAGGACTATTCCGGGCTGCTTTCCGGCCCGTATCTGCTGACCGACCCGATTTACACGGACCAGTTGACCGGCCTGCGCAACCGGCGTTTTCTCATGGAACGTCTCCAGGAAGAAACTGAAAAAGCCCACCGGTACCACTACCCGCTGTCGTGCCTGTTGCTTGATTTTGACGAGAACGGTCTGGACGAATCCGTTGTCGAACCCGCCGGCATGGATGACCTGCTGGTGGAGATCGCCATGGCGCTGCGCAACAGTTCGCGGTCCTTCGATATCCTGGCCCGGTATGACGAAACGCAGTTTGCGGCCGTGCTGCCGCACACGCGCCTTCCCAACGCCATTTCCTACGCGCACAAAATCCGCAACGAAATGGACACGGTGCTGCAAAACATCATCGGCGCCGAAAACAAGATGAAGCTGGCCTGCGGCATTGTGACCTGCAACAACGGCCATCGCGCGCCGAGCGCGGATGAACTGCTCCGGGAAACGGCGCGCACACTGTTCATCGCCAAGGGCGGCGCCCCCGACCTGCTGAGCGCGCGCGTTTTTGCCGAGGCATGACCCGGCCTGCGTCCAGCCGTACCGCCGCCTTCCCGGGCGGCAGTTGCTGGAAACTTTTTTTTCCGTCCCGTCCTTCCCCCCCCCCGCGTCGCGCGCACCGCACATGGAAAATAGGTTTTGCCCCCGTCTTTCTGCTATGCTAACCAATGCGTTTGCCAGGGTGGCGGGCGCGTGTTTTATCCAATTGCGCAGGGAGACGGGGAGCCCATGACCGCAGCGGCATGGCCCCATTTCCTTGAATAACCGTTGTTTCAGTAACAGAGAGGTTTCGTGCTATGAACAAAAAGTCAAGTGACGGTATGTCGCGGCGTGATTTCGCGAAGGCGACCGCAGCCGCGGCGGGGTTTGCCATTCTGGCCGCTAAATCAGGCATCGCGCAGGACACTGCGGACACGCTGAAGATCGGGCTCATCGGCTGCGGCGGCCGCGGCGGCGGCGCGGTGATCAACTGCCTCACCGGCAACGACAACGTCAAGTTTGTCGCCATGGCCGATGTGTTTGAGGATCGGATGGTTGCCCGGCGCAACGACCTGCGCAACAACACGCATCCCAAAGTACAGCCGAAGATTGACATCCAGGATGACCTGTGCTTCACCGGTCTGGACGCCTACAAGCAGCTGCTCGCCACCGACGTGGACATCGTCCTTCACGCCACGCCGCCCTATGCGCGGCCCATGCACTTTGAAGCCATTGTCGAAGCGGGCAAGCATGCCTTCATCGAAAAACCGCTTGCCGTCGATCCCGTCGGCATCCGGCGCTGCATGGCGGCCGCCAAGGTGGCCGAGGAAAAGAAACTGGTCATCGTCACCGGCCCGCAACGCCGCTACCAGACGTCATACATGGAAACCGTCAAGCAGCTGCAGGACGGCGCTGTCGGCGAGATTCTCGCGGCACGCGCCTACTGGAACGGCAGCCTGCCCTTCTGCAACGAACGCGAACCCCAGCACAGCGACCTGGAATATCGTTTTCGCAACTGGTACAACTACATCTGGACCTGCGGGGATAATATCGTGGAACAGCATGTGCACAACATCGACGTCATCAACTGGGTCCTCGGCGCCCACCCGGTCAAGGTGGTAGCGTCCGGCGGGCGCGCCTGGAAACCGTCCGAAGAAAAATACGGCGACATCTGGGACAATTTCACCTGTGATTTCGAATACGCCAACGGCCTGCACCTGCTGAGCATGTCCCGGCACTGGAACAACAGCCACAACGCCGTGTTCGAGGAAGTCACGGGCACTCAAGGCAAGAGCAGCTGCCATGACAAGGGCAGGGACACGTCCGACCCCTATGTAAACGAACACATCGCCCTCCTGCAGAGTATCCGCGGCGAGCGCGAATACATCAACCAGGGCATTCAGACCGCCGAAAGCACACTTACGGCCATTATGGGCCGCATGGCAGCCTATACCGGCAAAGAACTGACCTGGGATGAGGCTCTGAATTCTGACCTGAGCCTGGTGCCGGCCGTGCTTGATTTTGAACAAGCCTACCCGGTCGGGCCCATTCCCGTACCCGGCGCTTAATTCTCATTCTCCTTTATAGAATCCCCTCCCCGTTTACGGGAGGGGATTTTTGTTGGTACCCGCCGAAACAGGTGCACCCCGTAAAGTGCGGTATACTCCGGGAAAAAGGATTAAAAGAAGAGACCAAAAGGACGTAAAGGACTCAAGGGACATACCGGGCAGGAAGGTACATAACGCTTTTCGGGGTATCGCCGCAGCGCGTCACTCAGAGAGAAAAAAAAATTGCGCGGACCGTATGGCGGGGGAGGGAAGGAGGGAGGCACGGTCCGCGCTCTTGCGAGGAATGGGTCTGCTAAATAGGGTCTATATGTTGTCGTTCAACTGGAATAACGTACATCATTCCATTGCAGTTGACAAAGTTTACCAAAGAATTGTTAGGATATCGTTAGAATCATACATTAAATTGAAGTTTATTTTTTTAGTAGATTCATTGAAAACTGCTGTTACCTACCTGAAAACAACAAGTTAAGTAGCGAAGCCTAACAACTATTGTTTAGCGATTCAACTGTCCTTCAATATAAGAAACAAAAATCTATCTGTTATATTCCATGATTCCAAAAAAAGTTCCCGCTTTTTGAGGAGAGGAGAAAATAGTTTGTCTGGACGTCTTTTACCTTCAGGAGGCACCCTCTCGCCGCAAACGCCGCCGGTAACATTTCCGGCGCACCCGGGAAGGTTCGCCCATGGGCATCCCATTGGGTTCTGGTGTTCCCCGGAAATGCGCGGTTATGGGTGCCCCCCAGGTGGGCGTTTCGTCCGACACCGAGTTTCATTGACCTTTCCAACGGGAAAAGCATATTCATTAACTCGTGCGGTGTGTATTCCAACGGGGTCCGTAAATCTGAGATCCAAAGGCGGGCAATGGAGCGCAACGGGCATGGCGGGGCCTCGGTCCTGAAATGTCCGGGGCCGACGACTGGGACGGGGGCGCGGCTTTGTTCAGGCGGTACCCGCCGTCTTGTTGTCCCGGGACGCCGCATTCGCTGCAGGTGCAGCTTCGGGCCCCGCTACCTTCATGCTGCAGCGGCCCTCGAAAAACACCCCTTCATGGATGCAAATACGCGGGGCGAAAATATCGCCTGTCACTTTGCCGTGCGCTGTGATTTCGAGGCGGTCGACGGCTTTTATATTGCCGCGCACCTCGCCGCTGATGATGACCTGGCCTCCGAGGATATCGCCCTTGACCCGGCCTGAATCCAACAGGACCACGGTGTCCTCGCTCTGGACAACACCTTCCATCTGGCCTTCGATACGGATGGTGCCCGTGCAGGCAAGGGTTCCATTCACCTGCGTTCCCGGCCCCAGGATAGTTACCACTTTATTTTCGTTATAGACGCGTGTTTTTCTCGTTTCAAGCATAATTAATCCGACAGATATTTTGAGGGGTTGACTTGCACACCGTGCAAATGTACTTCATAATGCAGATGAGCGCCAGTGCTTCTGCCCGTGCTGCCCACGAGGCCGATGGAATCGCCCCGCTGGACTTTGTCGCCCGCGCTGACATTAAGTGCGCTGAGGTGGGCATACAGGGTGGTGAGGCCGTCGCTATGGTCGATGATAACCGTGTTGCCGTATTCACTCATGTACTCGGCTTTTCGCACGACACCGTTGGCGGTGGAGCGCACCGGGGTGCCCTTCGCGGCCGAAATATCAGTCCCGTCATGATGGCGCACACGGCGCGAGAAGGGGTCCCGTCGGTACCCGAAGTGGGAGGTGAGGCGCCCCGCGCCGCCGGCCAGCGGCCATCCTGCGGGTACGCATTTGATGCGCTCCGCCTGGATTTCCATATCCTTGACCAATTCCTGGAAACTGCGCGAGCGCAGGCGAAGCTCTTCCATGATGAGGTCCGCGGACGGGCGGGCCATGCCATAGATGATATGGGGCGGCCGTATCACCTCGTCTTCCACGGCATAGGGGAAAGGCCCGGTATGGCTCGGCCCGCTGCCTTTGCCGTTCTCCACGGCCAGGGGCGGATCAAAAGTCGGTGAGGTCCGCGGTTCGAGCCCCGTAATGGCACGCGCACGCGATTCGATATTATACAAGTCGCTCAGTTCGGCGGTGATAGTCTGGATGGTGGCGTCATATTCAGCGCGCATCCGCGCCTCCATCTGCCGCAGTTCGTCCTTATCAGTTTTGGGCGCGGGTTCGGGCACGGGTTCAGGCGCTTTGGCCTGCTCCATTTCCAACAGCCGGTTGGCATAGACCAGGTCTTCGGTCTGGCCGGAGATTACTTGATTGCGCTGGTAAAAAAAGGCCGCTGAGAAAGCCAGCGCCACGATCACCGCATACACGCCCCACAGGTGGACCTCACAGAGGGTAAGTGTACTGCTACGACCCTGTCCCTGGGGCATCAGCATCACAGTCCATTTTTTCATAATCAGCCCAGTCTCCTGGTGACTTCTGTTTGATGTTCATCCGCCTTCGGCGGACTATGTCATGCCATCCTCTCGGTCTGCATGCCACATCAATCCCCACTTGCGAATGGCGTTACTATAACACAGCACTGACAATTATGTCAATCAAAATATCGTTTCGGCCTATCTTTTTTCCCGGGGGGAAAACCGGGCGGTTTTCACCTCCCCCCCCCCGCGCCGCCGGGGTCATCAACCGTGCCCGGAACCGGTAGCGCCCGCCTCTTCCAAAGCCGCGCAGAGTTCCCGGTGCACCTGTTCCACGGTGATATGCTGGAGGCACAGGTTGTTGGTGCACGGGGAAAGGCGGTAATTCATGGGCGAAAAACAGGGGCTGCAGGCAAGGCCGAGGTAGACGGTACGCAGCCGGTCGGACAGGGGGCTGTACAGTTGGGGGGTTTCCGGACCGAACAAGACCACGCCCGTAATACCGGTCATGGCGGCGAAATGGGCGGGGCCGCTGTCCGAAGAAACCAGCGCATCGGAAAGGGTCATAAGGGTGATGAGACCGCGCAGCGACAGGTGCCCGGCGAGGCTGACGCACCGGGCGGGATCGATGTCCCGGGCCATGACCTTGCAGGCTTGCGCCTCGAAAGGCAGTCCCGTGATCAGGATGCGCGCGTCCGGGTGGGACCGGAGCAGTTCGCGGCCCAGGTCGATGAAGCAGGGGTCCGCCCACTTCCGCGCGGGCAGTTCATCCAGGCACTTGGGATTGAACAGGACAATGGGCCAGGGAGTACGGGAGGCGCGCGGCAGCGGCGGCAGGAACCCGTTCAGCGCCTCGTTGACCGCGGCGATATCGCCGGGGACCGGCACAAACGGCGGCGGCGGGCACAAGGGCAACAGCGGCGGTTCTTTCAGCAGGGGCGCATCCGCATGGTCCGTAAAGGCGGAACGGACGAAAACATCGAAAGCCTGCGAGGTATGCAGATACGGGTTATACTGGACGCGGTGTGTGACCAGCGCCCCGCGATAAGGACCTTCACTGTTGAAGCGGTGCAGCCCGACACGCCTGCGCGCGCCGCTGAGCCAGCACAGGATAATAGAGATGCGGGCAAATATTTCGAGGTCGATGGCGGTGTCGATTTGGAGCCGATGCATGCGCACAACGGCCCGGACCATGTCCAAAGCCAGGGTAACCAGCGACGTGTCCTGTACGGTAATCACGTTCTCACCGGGGATGACATCAAGAATATCGAGTATTTCCCGGTTTTTGGCGAAAGCGAAAACAAACACATTTTCCCGACCGACCCGTTCCACGGCGTGTTTAATGGCGCCGTAGGCAAGCACGAGCGCGCCCTGTTCCACGGGTTTCACAAACAGGATGCGCCGGACAGGGGGCATAACGCGCGCGGCAGGCCGCAGCAGGAGGCGCACTTTTTCCAGGAGGGTGAGGAAAAAACAGAGAACCACGCCCAGGCGACGGTCCATGAACTGTTCCAGCCAATTATTCACGGCAACCGCCTCCGGACGCCGGGGACAAATCCGCCCCCGGCAGTTTCTTAAAGATTTCGATGTTATAGTATGCGGGATTGGCCAGGCTGCCGTAGGCATCGCGATGGCGAAACATGGATTCGACCATGGCGGCCACGCCGTATTTGGGCCGGAAACCGAGACAGGTGCGGGCCTTGTCGCAGCTGACTTTGTAATTGCGGAAATCCTGCATGTTCCGGATCTCCACCGTAACCTTCCCTCCGAGCCGTTCTTCCACGGAGTCCTTGACCAGGTCGGCCACCTGCCCGACGGTGAAGTTGTCATAAGCCACATTGAAGACGCCGCTGATGGCGGGGTCGGCCTGCACGGCGCGCGCGAAGGCCGAGGCGGTGTCGCGCACGTCAATCAGGGGACGCCAGATGGCCGGGTTGTTGACAACGATGCGCCCTTCCGTTGCGGCGCTCTTGAACATGGCGTTAACAATCAGGTCGAACCGCATGCGCGGGCTGTGCCCGTTCACCGTGCCCTGGCGCAGGGCAATCACGGAGAATCCGTCTTCGCGCTGCTGCATGGCGCCGTGCTCACCGGCAAGTTTGGAAATGCCATAGGGATAGGCGCAGGTGACCGGAGACTCCTCATCGTAGAGCTTATTGACCGTGTACCCGTAAACCGAGCAAGACGAGGCATAGATGAACCGTCGCGCCCCGGCCTGCCGCGCCCGGTAGGCGAGGTACGCGGGCAGGGCGGCGTTCTGGATGAAATTCAAGGCCGGGTTGAATTCCGCCATGGGATCATTGCTGAGCCCGGCCAGGAAAATGACCTGGTCGTAGCCCGCCAGGTCCGTTTGGTCCAGGGAAAACAAATCGCGCCTGTGTACCGGGATGGTGTCCGGCAGATGCCGGCCGAACCACAACAGGTCCACCACGTCCACTTCGTAGCCGTATTCCTTCAGCATAGGCGTCAGCACCGAGCCGATATAGCCCGCACCGCCCGCAACCAAGAGTTTCACCATGACGCTCCTTCTTACAGGTTGATTACCGGTATGCCGCCTGAGTGTACCTTTTTCCTCTCCCCCATTTCCAAACGCGCCCAGTACGCATGCCTTCAGTACACGTATCTCTAATACACGTATCTTTAGCAGG
>JAKLHG010000459.1 GCA_022710255.1 Candidatus Hydrogenedentota bacterium | reverse complement strand
ATTCGACGACAATGCAGACTGGCAGGCCTGTCCCGTTCCTATTTCTACTACATACCACGAACGGACTCAGAGTTGAATCTACGTTTGATGCGGCTGATTGATGAACAGTATATGCGTCATCCGGATTACGGATCGCCCCGCATGACCGATTGGTTGCAAGAACAGGGCTACGCAGTAAACCATAAGCGTATTGCCCGGTTGATGCAACTGATGGGCTTGCAGGCTATTACTCCGGGGCCGCATACGAGCAAACCCGTTCCAGGGCATCATATATACCCGTATTTATTGCGCGATGTGGCCATAGAGCGGGTACATCAGGTGTGGAGTACGGACATCACGTACATTCCCATGCGCAAAGGATTCATGTATCTGACAGCCGTCATGGAATGGTATAGCCGTTACGTGCTGGCTTGGGAAGTGTCCAATTCGATGGAAAGCACATTTTGTGTGTCCGCCTTGGAACAGGCATTGGCTCATGGTACGCCAGAGATTTTCAACACAGACCAAGGCGCGCAGTTTACAAGCCATGAGTTTACTCGGGTGTTGCTTGACCGTGAAATTGCAATCAGCATGGACGGACGCGGTCGGGCGTTGGATAACGTATTCATTGAACGGCTGTGGTGGACACTGAAATATGAGGATGTCTATCCCAAGGCGTATGAGGATGGACATTCGTTGTATCAGGGATTAGAAAAGTATTTCCGATATTACAACGAAGAGCGGCGACATTCGGCGCTTGACAAAAGAACGCCGGCTGAAGTATTCTTTGGAAAGTAGAAGACAGTTGAAAACGCCCAATGCCTTCGCTTCGCTGTGCCCTCAGCCCTACGGGCTGCCCCTATCGGGGACGGGCTACGCTACGCGAAGGCATTGCAAGGGAGGACAGCCAAGGCCCTCATGTCACGCAAACAGGAGACACAGATTCCACCTTAAATTTGGCGGTCCGTGGTCTAAGAATGGGGTAAGGCGCACATTATAATGCTTTCTGAATGTACCTATCAAGGTCTCATTGTTGAATTCCAGCAGTGTGCGCTGGTGATAGGCTAAACACGAATCTCTCCCCAGTGGGTACTGTTAGCCTTTTTCGGTCGGGCTCATCACGTCCGTAAAAATTGACACAGTTTTGAACGGTACTGTAATCGTGCTCGTAAGCGACAAGTTACTGTCTATAAATACCCCGGTCTGCCGGGGTGATCAGCTGCTCTGAAACTATGTTCGGAAAGCAGGAATTGACCCAAGCGGAAACAGTGCGACGGGTCTTTCTCTGGCTTCCGAACGAACTTATTTTCATAGTTTATGGGGGAGTCCTAAGGCTCTTTACAGACTGACCTTAAAAGTGTTACAGTTTGAACTGACCAATTGAATTGACTATACTTGAGTCAAGGAGACTTGTATGGAAACAATGGGAATAAGTCAGTTCAAGGCCCATGCCCTCAAAGTGCTGGACCGGGTGACAAAGACACGGGAAGGTATTGTGATTACCAGGCGCGGTGAGCCTGTCGCGCAGGTGCTGCCCATAAGCGGTTCCGATGCACCTGGGAAAATGGGAAGTCTTGCGGATACCCTGGTTTTCGAGAAGGATATTGTCTCGCCGCTCGGGAACGAGATGTGGGAATGTGGCCGGTGAAGTATGTACTTGATACCCATGTTTGGATATGGTGGCATGCGCATCCGGCGCAACTGTCTCGAAAAGTAGCGGCCTTGCTCAATGAATCCGGGAAGTATGAAGAGTTATTACTTTCTGCCATCTCGCCATGGGAGTTTGCCAAACTTGTTGAAAAGGGCAGGCTGGGTATCGCATGCGATTTATCCACGTGGATAGACAGGGCTCTCGCCATGCCTAAACTGCGGATTGTTCCCTTATCCCCCGCGATTGCGTGTCATTCAACGCTACTCCCCCCGCCCTTTCATGAAGATCCCGCCGACCAGATTATCGTCGCCACCGCACGGGAAGAAGATGCGGTAATACTCACCAAGGACAAACGTATCCGTTCCTATAAGCATGTTCGTAGTTTCTGGTAGCAGGAAAAGGAGCCCCTTGGACGAAACGGCATTTGTCGTGGGAAACAAGTGTTGTAAGGTAGACGCGGCATCCTTGCCGCGTTTTCCCTTGGTTTCCAACGTCCTGTTTGGGAGCGAGTCGAAAGAATAGAAGAATTTACCCACAACCTTTACCCACATTTCGGGCAAATACCGTTGGATAATTCTTTTTCCCGTTTCCCTTCCAGGTATTCCTGGATATTCTGGAACGTGGTCAGGGCGATAGCGTCAAGCGCTTCGTTGGTCAGAAATCCCTGGTGACTGGTAATCAGCACGTTATTAAAGGTCAACAGCCGGGCGAGCAGATCGTCGGCAATGATATACTCCGAACGGTCCTCGAAAAAGTAGTCGGATTCCTCTTCGTATACGTCGAGGCCGGCGCTGCCGACCTTACCGCTTTTTAACCCCCGAATCAGGGCCGCCGTATCCACGAGTGCGCCCCGGCTGGTGTTAATGAGCATAACGCCCCGTTTCATTTTCCTGATCGCTTCATCATTAATAAGATGCCGCGTTGTCGGCAACAAGGGCACATACAGGCTTATGATGTCGGACTGATGTAGGAGCGTATCCATATCCGTATAGCGCAGACGTGGATTCTTGGAAAGCGCTTCGGCGGGGTGCGGGTCATAGGCCAGAATGGAACACCGGAAACCTGAAAGAATTTCCGCGGCGCAGGTGCCGATGCGGCCGGTTCCCACAATGCCCGCCGTTTTCCCGCGCATTTCGAAGCCGGTCAGCCCGTTCAGGGAGAAGTTGCCTTCACGCACCCGTGCATGGGCGCGCATGATGTGCCGGTTGAGTGCAAGCATGAGCGCGATACTGTGTTCGGCCACGGAGGGGGGAGAATACCCGGGCACCCGCACCACGCTGATTCCATGACGCGCACATGCGTTCAGGTCCACATTGTTGTATCCCGAACAGCGCAACGCGACAAGGCCGACGCCCAACTCTTTAAGCCGCATTGCCACTTCGGCATCAACGGTATCATTGACAAAAATACATACCGCATCGAAACCGGCGGCGGACCCGGCCGTATCGCCGGTCAGTTTATGCTCAAAGAAGGTGATGGGGAGGCCGCCAGTATTGCGTGCTTCAAAGGAATGCCGGGTATACGGTTTCGAATCATAAATGGCGATGTTGCTCATGGCAAAACTTTCCTGGTACAGATATTCTTCTTTATAGCAAGTAACGTCTAAGGCGATCAGTTTCTTCCGCTTTCCGGGTTGTTGCGCAAATATAGCCCGGCTGTCCAGTTCCTCAAAGGTAATTTTTGCGCAGGAGGTGGTCGCCGATTTCTCCTATGCACCTATTATCCTGAAAGCAGTCGTTTCATCTTGAAAAGCAAGGTCTCAAAGGACTTAAGGGACTCAAAGATAGCACCAATCAGGAGTATGCAACAACGTCCTTTAGGTCGTTTTTGTCCCTTTAGTCCTTTGTTTCTACCCCCAAGAAGGTTGCCTGCTATTTTGCGGATCATGCCTTATGTTTGGGCGTGTTATCGTGACTAAGTTAGACTTGGCACAGAGATTGCTCTATTACGTTCAGGAACCGCAACAGCGATTCCAGAAAGTAACTTGAACCCCTTAGAAAGGAGACCATCATGAAAACGAACGTAGTGCTGACCGTATGTTTTGT
>JAKLHG010000458.1 GCA_022710255.1 Candidatus Hydrogenedentota bacterium | reverse complement strand
CACTGTCCACCCCCGTGTGGCTGATTGCCATCGGTATGCTGCTGTTTTTCCGCGATCTCCCACGGTACACGGATGCGGCTCCGGAGGCATTGATATCACCCGCCGACGGCACCGTGGTGGCGGTGGAGTCCCTGGAGGAGACGCCCCACTATGACGGGCCCACCCTGCGCGTTTCCATCTTCATGTCCGTCTTCAGCGGCCATATCAACCGCGCCCCCTTTGACGGTACGGTCCGGGATGTCCGCTACCTGCCGGGGGAGTACCGTAACGCCATGAAACCGGAGTCGAGCCAGGTGAACGAATCGAACGCACTCTGGTTGGACACGGACCACGGCCCGGTTACGGTGAGACAGATCTCGGGCGCCGTGGCGCGGCGTATTGTGTGCCGCGCCGAACCGGGCATGGTCCTGCGTCGTGGTGAAAAATTCGGCATGATCAAGTTCGGGTCGCGCGTGGAGGTCTATCTGCCGCCGGGTACACCGGTTCTGGTGGCGCCGGGGGATAAAACAAAAGCCGGGGTTACGGTACTGGCGAGGTTCCCATGAAGATACTTCCGAAAATAAAAAGAACAGGCAAGTCCCGGCGCGTACATATCAATGTACTGGCCAGCGTGATGACCACCATGAACCTGTACATGGGGACCAGCAGCATACTGGCGAGTATCGGGCTCGAATATCAGTGGGCGGCCACCTGCATCCTGCTGGCGATTGTATTCGACATGCTCGACGGGTATGTTGCGCGGTTGACCCACAGCGAATCCGATTTCGGCAAGGAACTGGATAGCCTGTGCGATATGGTTTCCTTCGGCGTGGCGCCTGCCGTGTTGGTGTTTGTCGCCTATTTGCCCGCCGATGCCCATCTGCCGCTTTCCCCGCGCACCGAGTCCATCCTCGGCATGTCCGGTTCTTACATGGCTATCGTGTATGTAATTTGCGCCGCGCTGCGGCTCGCCCGGTTCAATGTCTACCATGCGGGATGCCACGATTCTTTCATCGGGCTGCCTTCTCCCGGCGCAGCAGGAGCGTTGGCTTCTTTCATGTTGTTTCTTATCTATTTCGAAGCGCCCCTGGACAGGCATGCCCTCGGGGCGTGGGCCTATGTGGCCCTGGGGCCGACTGCCGTGTTTTTAGCCCTGCTCATGGTAAGTCCCGTCCGGTACCCCAAGAATCGTTTCAAATCGTTCTTGTTCCGCCCGCGCAATGCCTTTCTTACTTTGGCGATATGCGCCTTTGCCATGGTTATCGTGCACTACGCCATCGTCAAAAGCGTTTCATTGGTACTGTTCCCCCTGGCGGTGTTCTATGTGTTTTTCGGCATTGGAGATACCGTTTATGGGAGGATTGTCCTGCGGGAGCCATTTTATGAGGCGTTGATGCCGGAGGTGCCCGAAGAGGACGAGGGGGCGGACGACAGGGAGGAGGTCGAAATGGAGTTTCCCTCAGAAAAAGAAGGAACCGGTACTGATTCGGTATAGAAACGGGAACGCCGGTACCGGTCGTGGCCTTCCAGAACAAGCACTTTGAGAACCGCCGCGGTGGGAACGGCGATTACGACCCCGATAAAACCGAAGGTGGTACTGAATACCATCAGCGCCACAATCACCCACACTGGGTTCAGACCGATATGGGAACCCAGCACACGCGGCGTCAGGAAGTAGGATTCGATTACCTGGACAATCAGGAAAACTGCGACCACAAAAACCAGGTTGATACCCAGGCCGTACGCGAGCACCGTGGTGACAAGCGCAGGCATCAGTGTCAGAAAGGGGCCGACATAGGGGACGATACTGGCCGCACCGCCCACAACCGCGATAGGAACGGCGAAAGGCGCGCCGGCCAGATACAGGCCGATACCGTACAGAACGGCCAGCGTGGTGCAGATGGCTATTTGTCCGCGAAGGAACGAACGCATTTGCAGGTCTATCTTGTGCATGATATCGTCGAGCCAGGGACGGTGGCGGGGAGGTACCAGGTCGCGCATGCCGGCGATGAGCGCGTCATAATCACGTAACAGATAGGCCGCGACAAAGGCGAACAGGGACAGATTGACAAAAAAGGAAATCGCGGATCGCGCCCAATTGCTTATGGAGGTCAGCGCCTGGGCCAGGGAATGGGTAACCTCCTTGCCCGTATCGGCGATGTGACCGCCAAAATTGCCCATAAGTTGCCGGATATGGTCCCGGATACCTTCCACAACATGTTCCAGGAAAACCGCCTGCTCGTCGAAGGTCGTTGCACCCTCGGGCATCCAGTCCATATATACCACCACTTCGCGAAGGGGCAAATGCCGCAGCAGCATGTCAAACCGCTCGTCGGTAATGGCCGTGCTCGCGCTCACTATCAGCTGGTCGGCCTCTTGCAGTACATCAAGCGCCAGATACACCGGCAGGACAATCGTGCAAATCAGCAGCGCTGTGAGAAGCACGCAGATGGTTACCATGCGGGGAATGTGCCATCGCTGGCCCATATCGACTACCGGACTCAGGATATAGGCCACCAGGAAAGAAAAAAACAGGGACGTAAGAATGGGCAGCAGCAGATAGACCGCGCCCAGGAAGACCAACAGCAGCAGCAGCGCCCCTAAAGCGCGCACCCAGATATTTTTTAATACGGTGTCAAACATGCGTAGCCTCTTGGATGTCCTTAGAATTCAAACGCTCCACATAGTAGCAGGGTGGCGGATAGGGTTCAAATCAAAGGGCAATCTGTCCATTTGGCCTGTCACCCCTCGCGCCATGATCGTTTCAGGAAATTTCAGTTGACAGCGCAGTTCCCGTATGATACGGTATGCAGACCCATCGGGCGTCTCCAGGCGAGGAAAAACTACGGAACTTTCAGTATGGCACAAACTACACAAAACACGGATGTCGCGAATACGGATGAAATGCGCCGGCCTGGCGCCAAGCACACCGCCGTGCGCGTTTGGCCGGTCATGGTCATCACGATTGTCTATGCCGCCGTCAACGGGCTGCTGTTGCGGTACGGCACAACCAATATTCATAGCGCCATCGCTTTGGGTGTCGCTCCGGCCATCGCGTTGTTGCTGTTGTTGATCTGGTGGTTTGGTGCAAGCCGTGTTCCCTGGAAGGACCGGTTCCTCGGGGGGGCGCTTTTCATCGCGGCGGCGGTTGCCATCACGCTGGGGCAACGGACGGTTTCCCTGGGGGCCATGCTGCTGGCTTCGGCGCTGCCGTTCCTGATTTACGGCATGTTGCCGCTGGTACTGGTTACGCGCGGGCTGCGCTGGTCCCGAGGACGTTGGGTGCTTGTAGCGGGCCTGGCCGTCTGGACGGGTGTTTTCAGCGCCGTACGGGTGGACAGCATTGGAGGAAATCTTTTCCCGGTCGTTTCCTGGCGGTGGCAGGCGTCAACAACGGAACATGCCGGCATGCTGACGCGGATTACCACCCAAGAGACCGCACAGCTGCCGGAACAACCGGGACCGGGAGACTGGACGGCCTTTCGTGGGGCGAACCGTGATGGCCGCGTGGAAGGTGTGCGTTTTTCCACGGAGTGGAGTACTCCGCCCCGGGAGGTATGGCGCCGGGACATAGGTTCCGCGTGGTCGGGTTTCATCCTCGTGGGCGGGTATCTCTTTACCCAGGAACAGCGCGGAGAAGAGGAACTGGTCACCTGTTACCATGCGGATACGGGCGAACCGGTCTGGTCGAATGGCAT
>JAKLHG010000457.1 GCA_022710255.1 Candidatus Hydrogenedentota bacterium | reverse complement strand
TTTAATCAGCCAGGCGTCATGGTCCTCCTCCGTGGGACACCAGGTAACCGCGAATTCCCCGGCTTCTTCAGCCGTTATGGTAAACGAGGTGTGGCGCGGCAGATACAGGGCATGGGCGGCGCCTTCAAAAGGGGAACGCCGCCCGCCGATCCCGGACCAGGCGCCTTTATTGGATTTTACGGTATATCGCCCGCTGATATTGACGAAGGCAAGTTCATTCTCACCGGTCTCAAACGGCCAGGATTTTCCAGCGTCCAGCCTTCGCACCTGAAAAGAGATGTATTTCCATCCAGCCTCTTCGGGTAGGATAGAAAGCAGCAGGCTTGGGTCCTCGGGATAGGGTTTGGGGCTTATCAATAGATTTTCCGTCGTGTATTGCCTCATGGTTTGGTTCCTATGTTTTGAAAGGGAGCAGGGGTCAGGGAACAGGAAATTACGGAGAGTTAAGTTTCTGTCTTATAGTACTGATTATTCGATTGATTTCATTAAGCAGTGAAAGAGTTGGTAAGGTCTCTTCAGATGTGAGATAGCCCAAGCGCACTGAAATTGGCATCTGCGTCTCGACTTCAGCCCGGCTTCCTTGCGCTATTGAAAGAAAGTTAAGATATTCTGAACGAGAATTTCGTGTATGTCCTTCGGCGATATTTGAGGGTATGGATATGGCTGCTCGTCTTATCTGGTTTGTCAATCCGTAAAATTCCCCTTGGGGAAACTTTTTTGTAAGACGATAGACCTCCACCACAACATCCATCGCCTTCTGCCACACTATCAGATCCTGATAATTCTTTACTTCTCCCATTATCATGCCTTTTGCATCGTATTGAATCACCCTACCCTCTATCTCCTACTCCCTGTTCCCTGTCCCCTGTCCCCTCTCCCTAAACTCTTCCCTGCTGACTTCAGTTCCTCGCAGGACTGCACCACTCGTGCCGCCATACCCGCCCGACCCTTGTCGAGCCAGGTGCTGGCCAGATAGTCCTGCTTGACCCCTACTTCCCCGTCCACCTTCAGCACGCCAGCGTATCGGGTATAGAAATGGTCGGCTACGGCGCGGGTTAGCGCGTACTGCGTGTCTGTGTGAACGTTCATCTTGACTACGCCATAATTCAGGGTCTCATGAATTTCTTGGATACTCGTGCCGGAACCGCCGTGAAATACGAGCCACATCCGCGCTTTCTTGTCGTGCCTCGCCATCACCGCCTCTTGGCCTTCCTGTAAAATACGCGGCATCAGTTTCACGTGCCCCGGCTTATAGACGCCGTGCACATTGCCGAAGGTCGCCGCGAGCATGAATCGTCCGCCTTTCACCCGGCTCAGGGTCTCATACACCAGCAGCATGTCTTCGGGCGTGGTATAGAGTTTGGCGTTCGGCGCCCCGGAAATACCGTCTTCCTCGCCGCCTACCACGCCCGCTTCCACCTCCAGAATAATGTCATTGTCCCGGCACAAGGCGAGCAGTTCCTCCGCGATGCGCAGGTTTTCTCCCATTGGCAGGTCGCTGCCGTCATACATGTGACTGTGAAAAAGATTGGGCAGGCCCGCCGCGCGGCGCCGCGCCGTCTCGGCGATAAGGGGCTTCAAGAACGAATCCACTTTTGCCGTCGGACAATGGTCGGAATGGATGGCTACGTAGACATCGGCCTTTTCCGCCAGGCGTCGCGCATGCTCCGCAAGCGTGATAGCGCCTAATACGGGATCCTTTGCCGGGCCTGAAGTATGCATGCCTGCAGCAACCGAAATCTGGATAATGCCGTCGCTTTTCGCAGCCATGAATCCTTCGATCGCTGCATTGAGGCTGGTCAATTCCAGCACATTAATTGCCGGATAGGCATATCCTTCAGCTAGCGCTGTGTCCAGCATGTGAATATACATGGCATGGCCCACTACAGGCATGATTATCTCTCCCGTACGCGAATTAAGACCCTGCAAGACTGCCCGCCTGCAGGGGTGTATTCTCATATTATATATCTACAAAGGACTCAAACTTTCCTGTTTCTATTACAAACTTTGAAGAACTTGTGATTCAAGCGATTTATGGGCGGAATCATGTGTATTCTTTTGGTCTTCGCTTCAACGCCAGAATTTGTTCAATATCATTTATAATTTCATTTGAATTAACGGTAAGCAACAACCACTTGCCATCATGATATGTTGTCGCTTCGTCGAAACACTTTACAGTTTGAGGTAATAGATGAACGCGTATGTCTTCAAATTTCGCGCGTTCCGCCGCGCCCAGAACAATCAGAATCGCAAAGCGGTCCCGCTCGGGAATCAATGTGCAAAAAGACTTCCCCTTTTTATATCTTAAAGACCAACCGTGTTTATTCCCGCCGAAAAGCCATTCCGGGGTAAAAACCTGCGGGTAGTTTCGTTCAATAAGCCCGACAATCCGTTTCCAATATGCGTAGGCGTCTTTACCTGTCCATGCTTTGATTTGTGCGGGAGCGGGGGGATCGCTTGAATTTGTCATTCTGATATTAGGTTCGTTCATTATCTTTCCCGGAAAAGAAATGATTGTGGGCGTCTACTCTCTAACTCATCATGTATCTTGGCAATAAATGCTGTCCTGAGAAAAGGTTGTCATAAGCTAAGTATAATCAAGCACCGTATCCTGGGGCGTGTATAGGATCTATCATAGTATCGAATCTGATATGTCGTTGATGTTTCCCGTGAACGGTCCAGGGTGTTCCATTTTACGGGAGGTCACCGCTGCCGCGAAGCGGCAGGCCTCTTCCGGGGTATGCTCGATCCGCCGGTAACAATATGAGGCGAAACAGGTATCACCGCGGCCGGTGCGGCCGGACAAGTTGCGGGCCGTGAAGGGAGCGGTGAATATTTCCCCGTCCACACACACCATCACTTCCGTATGGTGGGTCAGCATAATCTCTTTCGCGCCCCATGAGGCTAAAATCTGTATGGCCTTCTTGCGGTCTTGTTCACCGGTAAGTGTTTCCGCCTCAGCGGCGTCCGTCTTCAGGTAGTGCACCGCCGCAATGACTTCCTTCTTATTCTCCCAGTCGCGGAAAACCATCGGGCCGTTCTCGTTAACACGCATGAATCCCTGGGCGTCTATGGCCACCTTGCCGCGTTTGGTCATGGCAAGCACGAAGGCCTCGGGGAACTCACCCTTCATCAGGCCGCCGAGGTAATAGACTTCCGCCGTAACGTCATCGGGTACGTCGTTCAGCGTAAAGGGCGCCGCCATACCTAGCGCCTCGCAGGTGCGCCGGTCCCGGTCGGCCGTGTGATAGGTGTTCCGAATGGACGTCGTGGTCGGCGACTCCAGGAACCGATACGGAACCCCGTGACGGTCGAATACCTCAAGGGCCTGCCGGTCTTCGGGGTTCAACTTGGTCACGGCCAGGATATTCGCGCCCAGATGTTTTAAAGCAACGGCCGAATAGACCACCGCGCCGCCGATGGAATGTTCCACGTTTTCCGGGGTAATAATGATGTCTTTGGAAACGGCGCCGAGTATCAGCAAATCATGGTGGGTCATGGCGATCTATCCTGGGGTATGGGTTTTAGTTCTTTGATATCCACAGCATTGTAGGTTCAATCCTTGGCCTTCACATTCCAGAGCAGGCAGGCAAACACCATGGAGGCTACGGCGGCTCCGATCCAGAAAAGAAAGGCCTTATCAAAATCGTGAATGGTATGTCCGTCCACCGTCATTTCACCTGCCTGGA
>JAKLHG010000456.1 GCA_022710255.1 Candidatus Hydrogenedentota bacterium | reverse complement strand
CCTTTCTTGCGGTCCCATACGAACATGACATCAATAAAGTGCCAAACCGGATTCCGAGTAATCATTGAATAACCCCGACGAGATCAGGAAGTCTGAACTTGAGACCGGCATGAACAGCCCGTTTGGGGTTCCGCGTTGGCACCGACAGGCCTGACTGTTTTATGATACCCACGAATGTCGGCCGGAAATCGGCCCGCAACAAAATCCCGGGGAACGCACTACAACCTTGAACACCAGGTGATGGGAGATACGCCAAGCCCATGGCGCGGACACGCCCGTACCCGGCGTTGCGTCCCATAACCGGACCTCCCCGAACAAACGGCCTAAACAGACAAAGGAACGACACATGACAGACAAAAAAGAGGTTATCCTCTCCGGTATACGCCCCACGGGGCGCCTGCATTACGGTAATTATTTCGGCGCCATCCGGCATTTCCTGCGCCTGCAGGAAACGGATGCCTGTTGTTACTATTTCATCGCGGATTATCACGCATTGACCACCATCACGGAGCGGCAGGAAATATACCGCGCCACCCTTGATATGTTGCGCACCTATGTGGCCTGCGGGCTCGACCCGTACAAGTCCGTGATTTACCGGCAAAGCGACCTGCCCTGCACGGCGGAACTGAGCCTGCTGCTCGGCATGCTGACCAATATCGGCCACCTGGAACGGGGCACCACCTACAAAGACAAATTCACCAGACTGCAGGAGGACCCGAAAAGCGAAGGCAATCCCCTGTCCTACGGGTTGCTCGGCTACCCGGTGCTCATGGCAGCTGACATCCTGATTGTCCGCGCCGACCTCGTTCCGGTGGGCGACGACCAGCGTCAGCACTTGGAAATGGCCTGCGACATCGCCGCTAAGTTCAATCACCGGTTTGGGGAAGTGTTGCACATCCCCCGGCCGCTGGGCCGGGACGCGCTGCGCCTTCCGGGACTCGACGGCTCCGAAAAGATGGGCAAAAGCGAGAACAACACGCTGGACCTGCTGGACCCGCCGAAGACCGTGCTTGACAAAATCAAGGCCGTGCCGACCACCACGGAGCCCGCGCCCCTGGACACGGACAGCAACGACCCGGATATTGTCATCGGCAAAATGCCGTCCGGTGTGGGTGTGTTGTACCGGCTGCTTTCGCTGCTCGCGCCCGAGGAGGTGTATCTCGATTACCTTGACCAGTACCGCAAGGGCGGCAAGTTTTACGGCTCGCTCAAGAAGGCCGTGGCGGAATACGCTTCCCAGTTCAACGCACCTATTATCGAAAGTTATAACGACCCAGCGCACAACGATGATTTCATCAAGGAATTCCTGCGCGAGAACGCGAAGCGCGTCACGCCGGTGGCGCTCGAAACCGTTGAACGCTGCCGCGAAGCCATGGGCATCGGCCACAGCCTGTACCGGGCCTGAACCGGCAAAGTCCCCATGGTTTGAATATCTGGAAAGCGGAGGCATGTTTTGCAGGATTTTTGACACAGGCGCCCCGGAGGCGGAAGCCCTGGCTTCACGTGTTGCCATGATTTGAAAGCAGGCGGCAATACAGGTATTGTAATTATGCAAACAACGGCTCGAAACAACGGTCGGTCAACAGCGTGCGAGAAGTCAGCCCGCCCTTGGGATGCCTCCACCGATCATCCGTTTTCTTTCAAGGAAGGCTGTAACCGGGAACAAGAGTAAAGAAACAATTCAGAAAGCCGGGCTTATGGACCATGTAACCAGACCCTCTATCAGAATTGCCTGTATCGCACGAAAACAAATCATGGACGCGCTTATCGCGTTTGTGGAGGAGGCGGAGGCGGGCTGGATTATCGAGAAGACTCCGGACATTCCGACGCTGACCCGGATTGCCGAGTCCCGCACTGCCGATTGTATTGTGTACGAAGTGACTAAAAAAGACATGGACCTCCGTACCTATATCACGTTTTGTGACGCCCTTCCCCGGGAACGGCCTCCGGTAGTGCTCATAACCGCCGCCCGTGGCTACAAGACGCTGCGCGCTGAGATTAACAAAGCCGGGATTCCGGCTGTTCTCGTTGCGGCGGACAAGGCGGAAAACCTTTTTATGGTGCTTGAGTCCCTGCTCCACGGCTATCAGGCGGCACCGCTCCCCCCGTTGCAAAAACGACTCTCCGAATCTCAGGGGGTTAGCGGGGAAGGCCTTCCGCCGCATCTTCAGGGAGAAGCATACCAGTTCCTACTGAAAACCTGCCGCGATGCCGTGATTGTCTTTGAAGCGGTTGTGACCGGGGAGACGATGATGCTTGTCAGGGAGATTAATCGCAGCGCCTGCCTGTGGCTTGGACAATCTCCCACCGCGCTTTACGGTTCCGCATTCCGGGATATCTTTGTCTTTAAAAACGAAAAACAAACGGTAAACACCCTTGACGGCCTCCTGAACAATCAGACAACCACCTTCACTGCTTCCATGCGCGGGGAAAGAGGATCCCTGATTCCCGTGGAGGCAGTATGCGACAACTTTCCCTCGGACCAGGGTACGCATTTTCTGATTGTAACAGCCCGGCGACAGGACGCCGCATTATCTTCAGGAGAAATCAGAAATACAGCGAATGACTTTGCAGGTTTGCCGGTACAAAGTGTTATCACCATGTACGAAGGAAACCTTAAAACCCAGGCTATGATTTGGGGCGGGGAAGTGGAGGAAATAACCGGATTCACGTCCCGGGAATTGAAACAGGCGGGATTAAAGGGATGGCGGGAACGTATCTGCCCGGAAGATTATCACCGGGTAATCATACGCATCAATGAAGCCGCACGAAAATTGGGCAAGTACCATCTTGAATACAGGATCGTGCACAAATCGGGGGAAATCAGACATATTGAAGACCACGGCGTCATCCTGCCCGACGAGTCAGGAACCGCCGAAAGGCTTTTAGGCACCATGGGTGATATTACACATCGCGTGCAGGAGCAGGAACAGCGGTTACGCCTGGAACAGGAGTTGCAGCACTCGCAACGGCTTGAAAGTTTGGGCGCTCTGGCGGGGGGAATCGCCCATGATTTCAACAATATTCTCGCGGGCATCATCGGGCTTACCGACCTGGCGCTGCGTGAAGTGCCGGCAAACTCCTTTGTAAATGAGGATTTGAAGGAAGTGCTGCAGGCAGCGAACCGCGCCAAGGAACTGGTGAGGCAAATCCTCGCTTTCAGCCGCCAGTCGGGACAGGAAAAAAGTCCGCTCTATTTGCATATCATCGCGCGCGAAGTGATAAAGTTTTTGCGGGCGTCCCTGCCGCCCACCATCGAAATTATCGACAGCGCCGACATCCATTCGGGCGCCATTATGGCAAACGCGGCGCAAATGTACCAGGTTATCACCAATTTTACAACAAATGCCGCCCACGCAATGAAGGATAAACCGGGGAAGATTGAAATAAGCGTGCGGGATACGGACCTGAGCGAAAAGGAAGTGCGTAATTTTCCCAGCCTTAGGCCAGGACCCTATGTGCGCCTGTCGGTGCAGGATACCGGGCATGGGATGTCAAAATCGGTGCTGTCACGCGCCTTCGACCCTTTTTTCACCACCAAAGGCCCTGGAGAAGGTTCTGGAATGGGCCTGGCGGTAGTCCATGGAATTGTCACAGACCATGGCGGCACGGTGACGGCGCAAAGCCGCCTTGGCGCCGGTTCCATTTTCGATGTACTCTTGCCCCGCATCGCCGGGGTTAAGATAGAGGAAACCGAAAAAGGAAAATATGTCAAGGGG
>JAKLHG010000455.1 GCA_022710255.1 Candidatus Hydrogenedentota bacterium | reverse complement strand
TAGGCGATCACAACGTTTTCAAGATTTTCCGGAGACAGTCCTGCAAGGCCAAGCGTCAACTGGCGTTCCAGAACTTTGTTTGTAATATTCGCTTTTCGTTCCTCCAGCAGTTCGCCGATACAAAACATGACTTTGAGTCCGGAAGACAACGCGAAAGTCGTCTTTAAGTTCTGCAGTTCATCCGATTCACCCAAAACATGGCGGCGTTCGCTATGCCCTATAATGGTCCACGTGCAACCGACATCCAGAAGCATCTGGGGGGAAATTTCTCCGGTAAAAGCGCCGCTCGCCTTGATATACGCATCTTGAGCGCCCAATTGAATTACAGAGCCTTCAAGGACTTTTCCAACGGCATACAGGGAAGTATATGTGGGGCAAACGGCAACGTCCACATTGCCTACCTGACCTAAACTCGATCGGACCTCTTCCGCCAGGGCAACCGCCTCAGCGACAAGTTTGTTCATTTTCCAGTTTCCAGCCACAATAGCTTTTCGTAAAGCCATAATATACCTCTTTTTCTGTTTTTAAAGGATTGACAAAAAGATTACTACCCCACGCCTTTTGGGGTAATCGCACTGGCGGGGCGCCTGTTCACGGACTTTATCCATGACCCGAATAAAAGAATACCATAGTGACCGGAAAGTTTGCAACTATCCACCGCCCGAACCTTGAAAAAAACAGCAGTTCAGATCATTCCAAGTATCCGAGGGATTTGAGAGCCTCCATGTCATCAGAGGTAAGTTCCGGATCACCTTCCTTTACGCACGGGTGGGCAAGGTTCCATCGTTCAAGATACTCATCAAGTTCCTTGAACCTGGAGGGATTTGTCATACGGAGGTTTTTTAGTTCCCCCTTGTCGTCTCTCAGATAATACAACTCGGTAACGCCATCCTCTGAACGGATGAGTTTCCACCCTTCCCGGATCACCGCTTGTGAAGAGGGAGAGGTATTTCTCAAAAACATCTTCACCCCGGGCAGAGGGGGAACCGCACCTCCATAGGTTTCCATGAAACGTGGGCGGTCATCCGACACCGTCCCCTTAGTCAAATCCTGGCCGAGTGCAAAATTCATGGGAGGCACTCCCCCCAGTGCCAGGAGAGTGGGCCCGACATCCATGGCCTCCACAGGGAGGGGAGACCGTCCCGGAGATATCTCGGGAGCATGAATAAAAAACGGAATATGTACCCCCGGTTGATGCAAGTATCGCCCATGGCCCAGATACCCGTGCTCATAAAGACTTTCCCCATGGTCCGCAACAAACATAATCTTTGTTTTTTCGGGTAGTGCTTTTAGTAAGAGGCCAATATGATAATCCGTATAGGCGACTTCGGATCCGTACTTCACCCGGGCCCGCTCCCTGCGGTCCATTTTACGGAGTCCGTGGCGTACCGGACTGTATCCGGCATTAAAACGGTAGGGGGCGTGGGGATCGCTATAATGTATCCATGCAAAAAACGGCTTATCCTGCGGTCTTTCACGAAGCATATCCAGTGCCGCTTTCGTAACCTCTTCGGCGCGGCGCTCACCGTTGAAAATACCCCACCGACGATTCTCCAATGTGTCATCATAACGTTCGAACCCCCTGTCTAGTCCGGAGAGGCGCCCTTTCAACGTCCAGTTACTCTGCACCGCAAAGGTATGGTAACCGGCACTTTGGAAAGAAGTTGTGATAACTTCCGTATCCTCCGAAATCCCCATCCCGTTTCTCATCGCACCGGTCATTCGGGGGTACCGGGAAGTCAACATCGCCGAAAACGATGGAGCCGTAAGGGGTGTTTCACAACACGCGTTGTCAAAAACCAGCGATTGTTCGGCTAATCGATCGATATTGGGAGAGATATCCCAAGGACATCCGTAACACCCCAGAAAATCGGCCCGCAAGGTATCTACAGACAACAATAAGACATTCGGCATCTCACCGGTCACATGAGCACACAGAAATAATAACCCTAAAGCCAGTCTTCTCTGAATATCATTGTTCAGCATATTCGATACGCACTATAAGCGTTTCTCTGAGCGGTATTACCCCTGATTCCTTGGTGCGAACTGTAATTGGCGAACCGTTCTTATCAAAGGCGGTAAATTCCAGTTTAAATTCGCCCGGAGGGGCCTGGAAAGGAACATCAACCTGCATCGACCAAATATTGTCTGCCGCCTTTTCATCCGGAGACGCACCATCATCCCGAAGCGCGAACGTCGTTTCCGGGGCATCCACAATCACCCCCTCAACACGCGTAATAATCCGGTGCCGATCTTTTACGGCCAAGGTAATCACGGCGGATTCCCCCGGACGCAACACGGCAGGATTGATGGATGCGCTCGTGATACGGGGCTGTCTGGAAAAGGTGTTGCACCCTGGAAGCACGACCAGAACCAGTAACAACGCGAAGACTAAAAGAATTCGAATGCGCATGCTGTAAACCTTTCCTTTAAACAAAACCAAAACCAATATTCTTGTTCTATAATTCTCCACCATGCAGGATTGACGCTGCTGTGCACTCAAATGACATACGCCAATACCGCCGATAACCCATTGAAGAGAGCTTCAGTCAATCATCGATTGCATAAGGGTAAAACATACCGAGGGGAGGAATCAACCCCTTGTTATCTTCTGTGTCAAAAATGAGGGCACACGGTTTCTGAAAACTGAAGTGTTGACTTCCGTCACCTTTTCATGTTATAAGAGATTTCCCTCACAAATGCAGGGTAACACTGTTTTGTCCTGTATTTTTCCTTCCCAAGTGAAAATTGGCATGCCCTCAGCATGCAGACAACATTCAGGACCCAACGCATATGCTTATAGGCAGTCAGTCAACAAGTTCCCTCATGGACGTTTTCCGTATCGGCATGACAGAGGTTATCCGTGCCACCGGTTTGCCCAATGAAGCCATGTTTGAAACCAGGGGATGTTCCCTGGCGGTGAAAGGCAAGGATCTATCCAACCGCATTGACACGTTGCGGATTATATTTACCCCCCGAGACGGGGTCAAACTTGAAGAAATAGAGGCTGCAATTAGTGCGACCCGCATCGGCGCCCGTGTCAAACTCGAAGACAACCTTGTTACGATTACCATCCCTCCGTTCGAGTGGCGCCAGCTGCCCATGCTTCTGCCGATGGATGAAATTGTTGAGAAGTATGCGGTAAGCACCATGCGTTCCGAAACATGGGAACTTAAAGTCGAGTCCTATGTGGATCACGGTTACAATATTAACAAATTGATTGAAATCATGCGCGCTCAAAAGGCGTCCGACCTTCACTTGCGTGCGGGAAACCGTCCGTTTATCCGGGTTGATAACGACCTGTTGCCGTTGGAGGAAATGCCAGTAATCTCCAAGGAAGACATGCAACTATTCTTGCTGCAACTCGGCGGTGAAGAAGAAATCCACACGCTTGAGACGGAGCGGGAATCCAGTTTCCAATATCACGCCGCCGGAATCGGATACCTGCGCTGCAGCGGGTATATCAAAAGCGGGGCCGTGGCCATCGCCTTGCGACTGATACCGGAACAACCTCTGCCCTTCGAAGCGCTCAACATTCCAGACGTGGTAAAACGGGTATGCCATAAACATCGCGGCCTGTTCCTCGTATGCGGCGTTACCGGCAGCGGCAAATCCACAACCCTTGCAGCCATGATCGATTACATCAATGAACGCCGCAGCAGCCATATCATTACCATTGAAGACCCGGTGGAATACGTCTACACCGACAAAAAAAGTATCGTTTCCCA
>JAKLHG010000454.1 GCA_022710255.1 Candidatus Hydrogenedentota bacterium | reverse complement strand
CTGATCCGGGTGAAGACCTGGCACTTTATGAGGGATTCATTGAAGGCGAAGGTGAGCCGCCGGTCGAGGGCGAACCGCCTGTCGAAGGTGAAGGCGAGCCGCCTGTCGAGGGTGAAGGCGAACCGCCGGTCGAGGGCGAAGGCGAACCGCCGGTCGAGGGCGAAGGCGAACCGCCGGTCGAAGGTGAAGGCGAACCGCCTTCCGAAGGCGAAGTAGAATGCGTCGAGAATCCAGAGGGCTGCCCGAGGCCCTTGGGTGGCGATTACGAGATCGATAGCGATTTGTGCCTGTGCGTACCGTGCCCCGTTTCCAGCAGTTCTACCTATACGTGGGCAAAAGACAGTACCCCGCTTGCAAACGGCGGCCGTGTCTCCGGCGCAAATGCGCGCACCTTGCAGATAGTGATGCTGACCACAGGCGATTCCGGCCTGTATTCCTGCACCTACAACGACGGCACCAAGGCCATTAAGGTGTTTGAAGCGCAGGTAACGGTTGTGGAAGCAATCCCGGTTATGGGTACGCTCGGCCTGATTGTACTGGCTGCGGCATGCGGTACGCTGGGATTGTTTGCGCGGAAGAAACGGCGGTAAGAAAATTCTTTGCGTTTCATGCGGTGTATAATGGCGAGAGTCCGTCATGAGGAACATGACGGCCTCGACTTGTGTGAAGGGTACCATCGCTGGTTTGACAGGTGTAAAGTCAACTATCGCAGGGGGGGATAAATGAAGGGGGACCTGCCTGGTCCACGTATTTTACAAGTGCCAGTGAGTGCCGTTGCGTTTCACCGACCCTGCAAGGGTTTGGCTGTTATTCGTCCTCAAGTGGATAATATTGCCGTGCCCAGGCAGGATTGAGGCGTGCCTGCATTTCGAATGCGTTAAGCAGCACAAAGGCGGCCATGTTTTCCACGACGGGAACGGCCCGCACCACAATGCAGGGGTCGTGACGGCCGCGCACCTCCACTTCACATGGCTTTCCAGTCACGGTTACGGTATGTTGCGTACTGGCAATGGAGGCGGTAGGTTTCACGGCAATACGCATAATCACCGGTGCGCCGCTGGAGATGCCGCCCAGAATGCCGCCATGATGATTGCTGGTAAACCCAGCGGTATCCATGCCGTCATTGGCCTCGGAACCGCACAGTTTCGTGATGGCGAAACCATCGCCCACCTCCACGCCTTTAATGGCGCCAATGGTCATGATGGCGCTGCATAATCGCGCGTCCAGCTTGCCGAACACGGGGTCGCCCAGGCCCGGCGGCAGCCCGTAAATCTCGAGCTGAATAACGCCGCCGACGGAATCCTTGCGCGCGCGGGCATCCAGAATAGCCTGCTCCATCAGCGGGGCGGCATCGGGATCGGCGCAGCGTACCGGGTTTTGTTCGATGACTTCATAATCACACCGGTTCGCCCGGATGCCCGCAATTTCTATGGCATGGGCCACGATACGTATGCCGAGCCGGTCAAGAACCGTCCGTGCAAAGGCCCCTGCCGCCACGCGGCAGGCCGTTTCCCGGCCGGATTGCCGTCCGCCCCCACGATGGTCCCGCAGTCCATATTTTTTGTAAAAGGTAAAGTCGCCATGGCCCGGGCGAAACAGGTCCTTTAAATCATCATAGTTTTTCGATCGCTGGTCTTCATTATAAATAACCATGGCGAGTGGCGCGCCGGTGGTCTTGCCTTCATACACGCCGGAGAGAACCTCGACGGCATCCGCTTCACGGCGCTGGGTGACCAACTTGCTCTGACCGGGCCGGCGCCGGTCCAGTTCTTTCTGAATGTCTTCCCGGTCGAAGGGAATGCCCGGCCGGAGCCCGTCCAGCACCACGCCAATGGCGCGCCCGTGGCTTTCTCCAAAGGTGGTGCAGCGGATAATCTCCCCGAAGGTGTTGGCCACGTGGCAGCGCAAAGCCAGTTCCTCGCCCACCCGGTGTGCCAGTTGTTCCGCCAGCGTTTCTGGGTCGCCGTCCGTGGTGTCCATAACAATATCGGCAAAGGGCGTTAACACCTCAAGCCTGTGGGCGCATTGCTGATAAAAACGAAATTCCCCATCCTCGCCGGAAAACGCGGGCGGAATCCCCCCTTGTGTAGCCCGCGCCCACAGCACGGTTGGCCGCGCTTTCAACAACACAAGCACCCCCCCGAATCGCAACGGTTTCCGGGCATCCGGTTTCATCATCAGGTCACCGCCGGTAATCACCACATGATAGGCTAGTTCAGAGGCCTGCTGGGCCGCTTTACGTTCCAATGCACGGAAGGCTTGTTCACCCTCGGCAGTAAAAATCTCCCGGCAACTGCGTCCCTTGCCATCCATTTCTTCGATGATGCGATCCGTATCCACCCACGGCCGCCCCAATATCCCGGCGAGGGCAATACCAACGGAAGTTTTTCCCGCCCCTTTGGGGCCCATCATGATGATGTTCATAATTGTTTTCCTTAAAGCCCAAATTACCTTTGCGCAGGCAAGACCTTATCCACGCGTGCTTCGGTGAGGAGCGCTACGGGTAACACTCCCTGCATTCAAAAAACATCAAGGACTAAAAGGACAAATTTCGCGGGTTATCGTAGACATTCTATGCCTTTTGGTGTCCTTTACTTCCTTGCAGTCCTTGAATTCGTTTCGCTACGATTTGTGCACGCTAACAGCTTCACGGCAGATCATGGACCGCGACCCGCCCGCCCAGTTGCGTGAGATGCTTCGTAAATTCCGGGTAGGTCACTTCAATGGCCTCCGCGCCCCGGATGGTAACCGGTTCATGAATGGCCGTAGCGGCAATGGCAAGCGCCATGACAACGCGGTGGTCGTCATGCCCCTCCACCACGCCGCCGCGAAGTACGCCGCCCTCTATCACCAGCCCGTCTTCGAGTTCTGAAATATGCGCGCCCAGCTTTGCCAGTTCTTCGCGCATCACAGAAATGCGGTCGGTTTCTTTAAGCCGGGCCTGAGGCACGTTTACAAGCCTGGTGGTGCCTTCCGCGAAACAGGCCAGCGCGGCCATCATCGGCAACGCGTCCGGCGTGGCATTCAGGTCCAGTTCACAACCGCGCAACGTGCCGGCTTCGACGCGGATGTCGCCCTCCCCCAAGTCCACCCGCGCTCCCATGGTTTTCAGGTAGGTGATTACTTCCTTGTCTCCCTGAGAATCTTCCATGTCCAGCCCCAGGCAGCAAACCGCATTTCCCGGCAGGGCGCCGGCGGCCAGGTAAAAGGTAGCCGAACTGAAATCCGCGGGTACAGCCCGGTTTACGGGCAGGTACTGTTGCCCGCCGGGAATAAAGAATTCGCTGAGCGCATCATCATGTTGCACGGATATGCCCTGCCGCCGCAGCCAGTTCAGTGTCATTACCACATAAGGTTTTTCATTTAATACCGGGACGCGCAGGCGGGTGTCGTTTTCCGCCAAAGGGGTGTTCATTAACAGGGAACTTACGTACTGGCTGGTAACAGCCTCCAACTGCGCCCCGCCGCCACGTAATTTTCCGGACACCACGAAAGGGGGGAACCCTTCACGCCTGGTGGAACGCACCTCCGCGCCAAGCGCATTCAGTGTTTGCACCAGGGGGCCGCATGGGCGGCGACGTACCTGGGCATCGCCTGTCAGTAAAGCCATGCCCGAACCCAACAGCGCCGCGCTGCCCAGGGCCATCCGCATGGTCGTTCCGGAATTTTCCACATTGATGATGTCTTCGGGCGCGGCAAATTTGCCTCCCGTGCCTTGTATGCGCCAC
>JAKLHG010000453.1 GCA_022710255.1 Candidatus Hydrogenedentota bacterium | reverse complement strand
TGTGGGACGCCATCTGGGACATGGCGCCGAACCAGCGGGTCAAAGAAGACGAGGCGGCGCCGGTAGCGAAGCAATGGATGAGCAATGCGAAACTGCTGGACGAACGTGGGCTTGACCCGTACGCCGTCTGGATCGCCCGTTGCCGCGAAAAGGGCATCTCGCCCTGGCTTTCCATGCGCATGAACGACGTGCACAATGTGGACGACCCGGACAGTTACATCCACAGCCGCTTCTGGATGGAACACCCGGAGTACTGGCGTATCCCAGGCGGCGCAGGGTGGACGGACCGCGCGTTCAACTACGCCATTCCCGAGGTGCGTGAATACCATCTGAAATTCATCCGCGAACTGTTGGAACGGTATGACCCGGACGGGCTGGAGTTGGACTGGATGCGTTTCGGCTATCATTTCGCGCCGGGCAAGGAGGCGGAAGGCCGCGACATTTTGAATGCGTTTATGCGCGAGGTTCGGGGGCTTACCCGGGAATGGTCTGAAAAACGGGGGCATCCCATACGGCTGGGGGCGCGCGTGCCCACCCTGCCGGAATCCGCCCGGGGCCTGGGTATGGACGGTGTCGCCTGGGCACGGGAAGGGTTGGTGGACATGCTGGTGCCCACGCCCTTCTGGGCGACGGCCGATTTTGATATTCCCATCGAGGAGTGGCGCAGGCAAATCAAGGAGGGAGATGACGGGAAGGGCGCATCCGTCGTGCTGGCCGCCGGGATTGAAATATTGCTGCGCGCCTATCCGGCCGCCGGACAAACCCCCAACGATATTGAATCCGTGCGCGGGTTTGCCGCCTCATGCCTGCATCGGGGCGCGGACCAGATTTATACCTTCAATTACATGGACCCGGCGCCCATGGCCGGCGGGGAGGCGGCCTATCGCGCCCTGCTTGAACAAGGGCTTGACCTGGACACGGTAACCCGTCTGCCGCGCCGCCACCCGGTCACGTACCGGGACACGGTGGGCCCGGGCATGTCCAGCGGCGCGGTGTTGCCCGCCAACCCTGCCGCAAGTCCTGAATTTACAATCCACATCGGACCCGCCCCTAAAGAGGGCCGGGTTACATTTGTCACTGCCCTCGCGGACAAACCGGATGCCAACAAGGCGGCAGTGCAGGTTTCCTTGAACAATGTTTCCTGTGCACCGCTGCCCGACTTGGAGCAGGTTGAAGGATTTCCGGGCGCCGTGCGGGCGCTGGCGTTCGAGTGTCCCCTGTCCGCTGTTAAAGACGGGTATAACACCATTACCGTATCCTGCGCGCCAGATTTTCCCGAACAGCAGCTGGTCTGGGCAGAGTTGCGGATGGTGCCCTGAGTAGTATGTCTTTTTTGAGGGCGGAGTAGGACGTGTAGGACCGGTAGGACGGGTAGGACAGTGGGCGGAAAACTGTCAGGAAACCTTTGCCTGTCCTACGCGTCCTACCGGTCCTACACGTCCTACTCCTAGTCCCCGTTTCACTCCTTTAGGCGCGACAACACCCCAGCCAGTTCCCGGCGCACGGATTGAATCTTTTCCCAGCGCTTGTCGGAGACGCGGCGCACGCCGGGCAGGCCGTCGGCGCCGGGGAGCGTGTCATCGTCATCCAAGCCGCAGAACAGGGCCACAGCGTCGGCTTCCGCGCCGAGCAGGGTCCGAGCCGCTTCGAGGTCTTCGGGCGTTGCCGTTGCCGGCGGCTGATTTACGATATCCCGCAAAATAGACAGCATGGAATAGTCCTCGACGCCGTCGCGCACGGCTTCCCAGCGCTTGCTGGAAACAACGCCATTACCGGGATAGACCATCAGGTAATCATGCCGCAGCGTGGGCAGGAACCAGGGGTCGTCCTGCGATGTGCAATAAGACCAGAACCCGATGCCCGTCATGCCGTGATGCCAGGCGAGCCACGCCTGCGCCCGATAATACCCCAGGGGCGACTGATGCTTGACGTTGCTGTCGCATTCGTAGGTCCATACCGTCTTGCCGGAATTCTTGATAATATCGAACTTGGCCGTATTGGTTTTATCGAGAATCAATCCGTTCCGGTTGGGACACCAGATATCCACATATGGCAGCATTTCCCGAAGTTCCGCTTCGGTGATGCGGCCGACGGGATCGGTGTACATGCGGATGTTCGGGTCGGCCTCGCGCGCCAGCTTCGCCAGACGCAGGTACGTTTCCACCAGCCCGTCGCTCAGACCGGGCTCGTCCACGGGATACAGGGCGAACCCGTCATAGCCCACGCCGAGTTCCTTGAGATGCGCCACCCAGGCACGCAGCCAGGCCACATGCGCTTTGGCGTAGATTTCGGATTCCTGGCCGCCCGGTCCGCTTATTGCGCTCTGGTAGCCGCAGAACAGGATGGTGCCGTGGGGCGCGTGTTGTTTAACATAAGCATCGTGGGCACTGAAGTCTATATTCCCCGACAATTCGCCCTGTTCGTTGAATTGGGCCTGGGGGAAAAAGGTGCCGACAAAGACATTGGTGCCGTTGTGAACCTGGTCCGCCAGCGCCGCTTCCGGGTAGTCCTTGAGCACGGAAGAGTGCACATAGCCCCAGTGGCACAGGGAGAGGGGCTGCGTCTCCGGCAGATTTGGCGCCCATACCGTCAACGTGATATCCGTGCTAATGGATATGGGCTCGATGTCAAGACTGCGCAGGTGTACGGCGCCGGTCCATTCTCCCGGTGCAAGTCCTTTCGCGGCAACGTTCAGCCAGATCTGGCGCGCGTCCCAGGCGGGCACCTGGAGAATAGTTGCGCTGTTTAACAAGGGAATGGCGTCTTCCGAAAAATCCCGCATTTCCGTGGGTACCGCCACGACTTCGTGCAGCGAGATCAGGTCCCGGGCGGGAATTTCCGTATCCCCCTGTTTCAAGCCTTCCAGGGTTACCCGGAAGCTGCGGTCCCGGCTGCCCAGGTTGAACAGGTTCAGCGCGGCGGACTCCGTTTCCCCTCCGAAAGCCTCCACGGCGAGAACTGCTTCGCCCCCGCGCCCTTCCGTCAATTCTTCAAGTCCTCCGAAAGGCGCCCACGGATTCGCGGCCCGAGCGAAAACCGCACTGCCGGCTTCGGTTGCTTGCGCGGCGGCCGCGGTCGTGTTTCGTAACAGGGCCAGTTTCGGCAGATAGGTTTGAAGCGTGTTGCGCAGTTCGATGTGGTCGCTCTCCGTGCCCGCGCCCGCGGCCAGGATGCGCGGCCGGAAGTCGTCCAGCTTCGCGCGCAGGAAACAGGCGCGCTCCTCCAGGCCCGCCTTATCCGGCAATGTTGCGAGCAAATCGTCCGTCTCCTTCAACGTACGTTCCGCATCGCCCAGTTCCTTCATGAACGGCACGACATGGGCGGTATGGCTGCGCCGCGCGAGAATGCGGTCTCCTTCGGCTACGACACAGTTCAACGTGAGGTTCCCGGCTTGGTTGGCGGGTACCGTATACGACAGGCGGAGTTCTACCAGCGGTTCCTTGGAGGTTACCGTTGCCAGGGACGGCGCGCCGTTGTCGCGGATCGCCTCCAGACGCACCTCCAGGTTGAGGCCGTCGGGATTGTCCACCGACGCCGTCATCAGGTTCGTGCCGACATAACGGTTCCCAAAATCCAGTGCCATCTGTACAGCGGGTTCTTCTGACGCTGCAGCCGCATATCCGTTCCTGCGGGAATCGTACTGGTATTCCGGCCAGAGCAGCGGGGTATCCGGTTTCGCCCCGGGGAAACGAAATAGTTTGATGGCGTCATTCGAAGGGGTCAGCAGAATGCCCGGCGCGCCGTCCATCAGCGGAATGAGC
>JAKLHG010000452.1 GCA_022710255.1 Candidatus Hydrogenedentota bacterium | reverse complement strand
ACACTTTTGTACCCCACGGCAATAGGCTGGCATCCCCACGAGAAGGAGGCCTATGGACAGGCGCAGTTAGACGCCTGGCGAACGGTACAGCGGGGCCATGCCATCGCCAACGGTGTTTACCTCGGCGCAGCCAACCGGGTTGGTTTTGAGCCGGAAGAGCACCAGGCCGGCATACAGTTCTGGGGGTCCTCCTTTATTTGCGGCCCCCAGGGGGAACTTCTTGCGGAGGCCTCTCCCGACAAGGAAGAACTGCTTCTGGCGGAAATCGACCCGGAACATCTTGAAACTATACGGCAGAACTGGCCTTTCCTGAGAGACCGCCGGATAGAAGCGTACGAAGGGATACAACATCGCTTTTTGGATAGGTGAGATACAAACATCGATATGACAAAACCAAAACTTCCAAAAACAATTCAAGGGATACGGCTTCCCGCCGAGTGGGAACCCCACCGGGCGACGCATCTTGCCTTTCCCTTCAATAAACAGGATTGGCCGGGCAAGTTTATCCCGGTCCTCTGGGCGTTTATTGAAATTGTCCGCCATCTGGCCCCCCACGAAAAAATACACTTGGCTGTTGAAGACGATGCCGCCCGCCGGCGGGCGGAGCGCATGTGTAAGGATGCGGGTATCGAGACCGGGGTATTGGAATTTCATATCGCATCCCTGGACCGCGGGTGGATGCGCGACATCTCCCCCTTTTTCATCATGGACCCGCGCGGCAGATTGTCCGCCGTTAAATATCGGTTTAACGGCTGGGCAAAATATGACAATCACACACGGGATGAACGGTGGTCCGGGGAAATTGCCGGTGCCTTGAAGCTCCCCCTGCATCCTGCCATTCATAAGGGCCGCCCGGTCGTCCTGGAGGGGGGCGCCGTGGACACGAACGGTTGCGGCGACTTGCTTACAACAGAAGAATGCCTTTTAGATAAGACTTGCCAAGTCCGAAATCCGGGGTTTTCCAGGCAAGACTATGAAGCGGTGTTCAGGAAGCATCTGGGCATCCGGAACGTGCTCTGGCTGGGCGCGGGCATCACGGGAGATGACACGCACGGCCACATCGATGATATTTGCCGTTTCGTAACGCCCACAACCGTCGTTCTATGCCGTGAAACCAATCCAAAAGATATTAACTACCCCGTGTTGGAAGAAAACCGGGAGCGCCTTGAAGGCCTACGCCTTCACGGTGGACAACCACTCACGGTCATTGACCTGCCCATGCCTTCTCCCCTCTTCTTCCGCGGTTTCCGTTTGCCGGCCAGCTATGCCAATTTTTATATCGCCAATAATACGGTTCTTGTTCCGACATTAACGATGCAAAGGACTACCGGGCCTTGGGAATATTGGCTGAATTGTTTCCCGACCGGCACGTGGCGGGAATCCACGCCGTGGACCTGGTATGGGGATTTGGCACGCTGCACTGCCTGTCGCACGAGGAGCCGTTGACACCCTGACGGGGAAGGACGTACCGACTGTTTTATCTATAGTGATCTTGAGCGCGGGCAGCGCCCGCGCTGAAACACCCTGTATGAGAAAGAAGTTTACCCTATGAAGACCATCAACCTGATTTTCGGCTGTCACGCCCACCAACCGGTCGGCAACTTTGACTTTGTTTTTGAACGGGCCTACCGGGAATGTTACCGCCCTTTCCTCGATGTATTGGAGCACTTTCCTGGTGTCCAGGTTACCATGCATTTTACTGGTCCGCTCCTGGACTGGTTTGAACACGCCGCCCCGGATTTTCTGGACCGTCTCGCGGCATTGGTAAGCAGCGGACAGATAGAAATTATGGGCGGCGGCTATTATGAACCGCTTCTATGCGCCATCCCGGAACGGGACGCCCTTCGGCAGATTGAACGGATGCACCTCTATTGCGAAAAACGTTTCGGCACAAAGGTACGGGGTATGTGGCTGACGGAACGTGTCTGGGAACCGCAGATGGCGCATATTCTGGCCAAATCCGGCATCGAATATACCCCGCTGGATGACGCTCATTTTCTTTGCTCCGGCCTGGAGCCAGAACAGATGTTCGGCTATTACATGACCGAAGACGAGGGCCTTACCGTGAAAGTCTTTCCCATACTGGAGCGGTTACGCTATTTGGTTCCATTCCACCAGGTAGAGGAAACCATAACCTGGCTGAATGACCAAGCCACGGAGTCGGGAACACGATGTGCAGTGCTTCACGACGATTACGAAAAATTCGGGGTGTGGCCGGGAACAAACAAGAGCGTCTACAAAGAAGGATGGCTGGAGCGTTTTTTCCAGGCGTTGACCGAAAACAAGCACTGGTTGCACAGCGTTACCTATTCGCAATACCTGGACGCCAATACCGCCCTTGGCCGCACCTACATCCCTTGCGCATCTTATGATGAAATGATGACCTGGGCCCTGCCGACGGCCATGCAGCGGGAACTCGTACACGCCAGGGAAAAACTCCGCCAATCTCCCGATTTGCACCAAATGTGTGCTCGGTTCATGCGCGGGGGGTTCTGGCGAAGTTTTCTATCCAAGTACGAGGAGGCGAACAATATCCAGAAGCGGATGCTGCGCACAAGCACGCGCCTAGACCGGCTGCGCCGTGATATGCCCACGTCGGAAATGCTTGACGAGGCCGAAAAAATGCTGCACCAAGGCCAATGTAACTGCGCCTACTGGCATGGTGTTTTCGGCGGCCTCTACCTGAATCACCTGCGCACCGCACTGTACGAAAAGATTATTGCATCAGACGCACTTATGGACGCTGTGGAAGTCCGTGACACCGCGGAAAGCCGTTTTGTCGCGGTGGACTTTGACGCGGATGGAAACTTGGAGGGCATACTTGAAAATGACCGTATCGCGCTATTCTTCAAGCCCTCTGACGGGGGCACCCTGTTTGAATTTGATTACAAGCCACAGCCCTTTAATTTTGGGAACGTACTTACACGTCGGGAAGAAGTATACCACGACCATCTTCGATGCGACGGTGTTTTGGTGGGAGAAGAATCCGGAGGCGACCTGAGCATACATGAGCTTGTTAAAGCCAAAGAAAAAGACCTTGATAAACTTCTTGTTTACGATCCCTGGCGCCGCGTGTCCCTGCGTGACCGTTTTATCGCGAACACCGCCTCTGCGGACTCTTTATGGAGCGGCCTGGAACCGGAACTGGGCTCTTTTGCCAGGCATCCGTACACCATGTCCGGGAAAAACGGCCAGGTTTCCCTGGAAGCATACGGTACTATTGCCGACACGGCAGGAGGACTGCTGCATCTCCAGAAAAACGTGAAGTTGCCGCGTGGAGAACCCTGGTTTGATGTAACCTATACTATCCATTTTGACTGCGCGCTCCCATCTGATATACTTTTCGGGGTAGAACTGGCCGTTAATTTCCTTACGGGGAATGCACCCGACCGTTACCTTTGGTCTGAGCACATCAAGGTGGATGATGGAAGATTTGGCGTGCGTGGAGAACTGCCGGCGACAACGCACCTTGCGGCAAGGGACGACTGGCAACGTCTCGAACTTGCTTTTTCTTTTTCGCCTCCGGCCAGAGTGTTCCGGTTCCCCCTGGATACGGTCAGCCAATCTGAAGATGGACAGGAACGCGTGCATCAGGGATGCATCTTGATGCCGTGCTGGAACCTTCCTGGCAACGGGAACGAATTCATTTCCAATAATTTGCACTCCTCCGTGGAGCAAATCTATATTTGGATTGCTGCTTAAAATAGCATAGCGGGTTTCAAGATGATTTTCGCAGTATTCATCATCAGAATCAAGAAAAGTCGT
>JAKLHG010000451.1 GCA_022710255.1 Candidatus Hydrogenedentota bacterium | reverse complement strand
GCCATTGCCACCATGCTGCAGCCTGAAGAATTTACCCGGTTGTGCGAATTCGTCGCGCAGACCATACAGGAGTATGTGCGGCTGCTGATAGCGGCAGGCGCGCAGGTGATATGCGTACTAGAGCCGAGTGCGGTGATGCTTGGACCCGCTCAGTTCAAGCAGTATTCCGCGGATTATGTGGGGCACATTCTCAGCAGCTGTAAATATAGCGGCATTAATACCATTTATCATACGTGCGGAAATACCCTTCACGTGATTCAGGCTATGGTGGAATCTGGTGTCGATGGTATCAGCCTGGACAGCGAAGATGTGGGGGTACGCCTGCCCGAGGTTGCAAAACGTGTGCCAGAGAAGGTGGCGATTATTGGCAATATTAATCCGGCCAGAACGATGCTATACGGAAGTTCAAGAGAAGTCGAAGAGAAAGTGAGTGACTTGCTTGAAGCCATGGATCCCTATCCTAATTTTATTCTAAGCACGGGATGTGATCTGCCGCAGGAGACTCCGCCAGAGAATATTCACGCTTTCATGCAAACCGGTCGCGCCCACCGCTGCCGCAAAACAACGTAAGGATTCATATTTACTGAAGCATATGGCAAGCGGATGTCGGTTCGTCCACGGGGAGTAGCGGCGGTTTTTGGCAAAACGTACTGCACAGTCTTTCCTATATCCATGCTATGTCAGAGAGTTCAATATGCGGTCCCCAATACTTCCGCGCGGGATTCAGCCGTTCAGCGCGAAAAACTGTACGTAAACACACTTGACCGACCGGAGTGCTCGTATTCAATATGACGCGGTTGAGGGTGGGAACATACGCAAAGGGTACCCGTTAACGGGAAACGAGGCTTCAAACAGCCACATTCCTTTTATCCGCCGTGGCGAGGCGCATTATAGCCTCCTGGTCGGCCTGGCAGCGATGCAGTTCCCCCATGATGCTTCCCTCGCGCATTACATAGAGGCGATCACACATGCCGAGTGCTTCCGGCAGTTCACTCGTGATGAGCAGAATGGCGACTCCCTGTGCGGCAATTTCACGAATAAGCCGATAGATTTCCATCTTGGCGCCGACGTCGATGCCCCGAGTCGGTTCATCAAAAATCAGGAAGCGGGATCGGGTTAACAGCCACTTGGCAAGGACCACTTTTTGCTGGGTGCCGCCGCTCAAGTGATGCACAATCTCCTCAACATGTGGTGTCTTAATTTGAAGACTGTCGACATACTTCCGGGCAATGGCACGCTCCGCCGACGGGAGCAGGAGCGGGCCGCGAAGAGCAGCCCCCATGTTCGCCATGGTAATATTGGCACGGACGCTCATCGGAAGCACCAGCCCTTGATTTTTACGGTCTTCGGTGAGGAACCCGATGCCTTTGGCGATAGCTTCACGGGGTGAATGAATGCGGATGGCCTCGTCATCGAGAAAAACAGTTCCGGAAGTCAGCGGGTCGGCGCCGAAGAGCGCCCGGGCAACTTCTGTGCGCCCCGAACCTACCAACCCGGTAAGGCCCACTACCTCGCCAGCGGCTATGGTGAACGAGATATCGGAGAATACGCCCTTGCGCTCCAGGTTTTCCACGCGCAGCCTCGTTTTGCCCGGTGTTCCATGGCGTTCGGGAAATTCATCTTGCAGCTCGCGACCGACCATCATGCGAATCAGGTCTTCACGGTCAACCTCGGAAACTTGATGTGTGGCAATCCATTTGCCATCACGCATTACAGTGACATGGTGACCCAGAGAAAAAATCTCTTCCAACCGGTGGGAAATATAAACAATGGATACACCCTGTTGTGACATAGATTTCACAAGTGCGAACAGCGTGGCCAGTTCGTGATCGGTCAAGGCGGCGGACGGCTCATCCATAATCAGAATGCGCGCGTTGGTGGAAAGGGCTTTGGCTATTTCCACCACCTGCTGCTGGGCGACACTAAGCGTGCCCACGGAGCGGCTTGGGGCCAGGTCGGAATTCAGACGCTGGAGCGCCGCCCGGGCCTTTTCATATAGAAGACGCCATTGTATGCATCCAAGATGCCGGGGTGCATTCCCCAAAAATATATTTTCCGCTACGCTGAGATGGGGTACCAGGTTGAATTCCTGGTGGATCATACTGATACCGAGGCGTGCCGCCATCTGGGGAGAGTCGTAATGAACTTCTTCCCCGCCGATGCGTATCTGGCCTTCATCCATGGGAATGGCGCCGGCAAGTACCTTCATAAGTGTTGATTTGCCGGCACCGTTTTCCCCGACCAGACAGTGTACATCTCCGGGTAGCACAGACAAATGAACGTTGTCCAGCGCGATCACACCAGGATAGCGTTTAGTAATATTTTGCATTTCAAGCAGATACGAATTCATACATTCCCCGAATAATTGTTGTTAAGGTTGTGTATGGAGGGAATGGCCCGCTTTTCATTATATACGTTTGTGGTTCCGTAAAAATATATACCGAACCGAGTAACAGACAGACAATGGGTTACTGGGTGGCGCTGTAGACAAGTTTCCCTTTATGGAGCGTATGCATAACCCGTCCTTGCAGGGTTTGGCCAAGAAAAGGCGAGTTACGGCTTTTTGAAGCGAATTCCAGCGTATTTACCGTCCAGGAGGCTTCCGGGTCAAAGATAGCGATATCCGCACCGGCACCGACATGGAGGCTGCCGGCATCAATCCGACAGACTTGGGCGCCGCCGAGGCTCAGTAACCGTATGGCATGTTCAAGGCTGATATGGCCAGGTTTAACCAGATGTGTAATAGTAAGAGCAAGGGAGGTTTCCAGGCCGACTATACCAAAAGGGGCATCCGTGAACTCGACCCGTTTTTCCGTGGGAGTATGTGGGGCATGGTCTGTGGCGATACAGTCCAGCGTGCCATCCCTGAAGCCTTCGATAATGGCCTGAACGTCCTCCTGTTCACGCAGAGGCGGGTTCATTTTGGCATTGGTGTTAAACCCGGATACGGCTTCGTCGGTCAGGCTGAAATAGTGGGGCGCTGATTCGGCGGTGACGCGTGCGCCGCGTTTTTTGGCCTGACGGATAATATCGACACCTCCGGCGGTGGTTACATGCTGGATATGGATGTGCGCCCCCGCAAGTTCCGCCAGACGGATATTGCGGTCGATGCGGATTTCCTCGGCCGCCTTGGGAATCCCGGGAATCCCCAGCAAGGTCGCCATGTAGCCCTCATTCATGGAACCGCCCGCAGCAAGCTGTTCGTCTTCACAATGGCTGAGAAAAGGGATTCCAACCATGTTCGCATATTCAAGCACATGCCTCATGAGTTTGCTGGAAGAAATATCGCGGCCGTCATCGGTGACCGCGACAGCGCCGGCGGCTTTCAAGTCAGCCATTTCAGTGATTTCCGTTCCGGAGAGCCCTTTGGTAGCACATGCGGCGGGCAGTACATTGATATAGGCTTCGGCACTAGCCCGACGGATAACCAATTCCACCAACCCTGCATTGTCAATGGCGGGACTGGTATTAGCCATGGTGACCACAGTGGTTACGCCGCCCCGGGCCGCCGCACGGCTTCCCGTGGCGATGGTTTCCTTGGACTCAAAGCCCGGTTCACGGAAATGGCAATGAATATCTACAAAACCCGGACACACAACACAACCGGAAGCATCCAGAACCTCATCGCCTGTCAGACCTGTGCCGATTTCAGCTATTGTGCCTTCTTCAATCAGCAGGTCGCGGGGCGCGGAAGTATTGTCGGCCGGATTTATAAAATAACCGTTTTTTATGACGATGCTCATCAGGGCCTCCTAATTCTATAGGGGTATGTGAACGCGTACGCGGAAT
>JAKLHG010000450.1 GCA_022710255.1 Candidatus Hydrogenedentota bacterium | reverse complement strand
TGCAAGTAGCGTAGGCCACCATGCAATAATTTGCTGGAGCGGCTTGAGGTTGCCCATCCCCAATCATTTTTTTCCAGTAGCAAGCACTGGTATCCGGCGGCCGCACAGGCTTGTGCCACGCCTGCGCCATGAATGCCGCCGCCGACAATGACGATCTTGCGGCGGTCGTCCGCGTTGACGGTCTCGCGGGAAGCCTCAACGCACGGCTCAAATTCTTCCTTGCCCGCGCCGCATAGCGGGCAGGTGTCGGGCGGGGTTTCCCCGTCGTGAACATAGCCGCAGATGATACAGCGCCAGGTGGCGCTTTCCGACGGCGGCGGGGGAGAGGCATCTCCGAAGGCTTCGAAGTCATCCGCCGGGGCGCCGCATACCGGACAGGCTTCCGGCGGAGTATCGCCGCGATGCACATATCCGCATACCACACATTTCCAGGCGCGGGAAGGGTTGGCCATCGTAACTGTTCCTTTGTGTTAACAGGGTTGCACCTGTTTCGATTCAGCCGGAAGCTTTTTCCGCCAGCTCACCGAAGCGATGTACCACGGCGAGCGCCGGGTCGAGCGGCACGGGGGCGTGTCCGGTTCCCGGAGGTGTTTCGATATGCGGGGTAGGCCGCAGCGTCTTTCCGGCAAACTGGGGCAGCCATTGTTTCTCCGCCTCGAGCATTTCAGCAACCATATCGCGCGCCTGCTTCAGGGTCAAACACGCGCTGGTGAGCGGGTCCAGGGCGGCTGCGGCAACCACCAGTTCCGGATCGCCGGTCAATGCCGCTTCCACGGTCAGCCCCTGGGCGGTCACGTTACTCTGGTTCAGCGCGGCCAGTTGCGGCGGCAGAGCGCCCACCCGTACCGGGTGCAGCCCGAGCCGGTCCGCGAAGACCGGCACTTCCGCGCAGCAGCCGTCCGGCAGATTGGATATATACCCGTCGTTGCGCAGATTTCCCTGGAACTTGAATATTCTACCCGTCTCCAATGCTTCCAGGATGTAGGAACAATATTCCACGCTGCGCGGTCGTATGGATGAAGGTTCTTGCGCGAGCATATCCGTGTTTTCAAGTTTGTCCGCTATCAGCCGGCACCATTTCAGGTAAGCGCCCGTCTCCCCGCCGAAGGCGGGCTCATCACAATAGCGCGCCAGGGCGTCTTTGCTGCTGCGGAACCACGGCACGTATTCAGACAAGTGTCCGGTGCTTTCCGTCATGAAATACCCGAAATGGCGCATCACTTCGATACGCACCTTTTCATTAATGTAATACTCGGGCAACTCACATTTTTCCTTGAACAGGGGATACAGGTCTTTTCCCCGGTGTTCCATCTTGAGAAACCAGCCCATGTGATTGATGCCCGCCGCCAGGTAGTCAATTTCCGTCTTTGGCACACCCACATACCCCGAAATCAAGTCGAGGGTGGTCTGTACCCCGTGGCACAGCCCGACATACTTCAGACCAGGCACTTTTCCCATCGCCCAGCATACGGACGCCATGGGATTGACGTAGTTGAGCAGATACGCGTTCGGACACAGTTCTTCCATGTCGCGGGCGAGGTCCATCATGACGGGGATGGTACGCAACGCGCGAAACAGGCCGCCCGGCCCGAGCGTGTCGCCGATACACTGGTCCACGCCATGTTTCATCGGAATTTCACAATCCAGTTGAAAGGCGTCCACGCCGCCGACCTGCAGCATGGCAATGACATAATCGGCGTCCTTCAGCGCTTCCCGCCGGTCCAGGGTTATCATGGTGGTGGAATTCAGACCGTTGTCCTGGATGACACGGTCAGCAAACTTTTTCATGCGCTCCAGTTTAGGCAGGGTCCGGCTCATGAAGCGGAACTCGCTGTTACGCAGGGCGGGCGTGGCCACCATGTCCAGAAACAGGGTCTTGCAGAAAACAATGCTTCCCGCGCCAATCAATGCGATTTTAGGCATGTGTATATCCTCCTTTGGTCAACGCGGCGTACCGCAGCCTTAAACTAACTTTCGACAGCAACCCGGACAACTGCTTCGAAAATTCTTATGACATTGACGTGGCTTCCGGGTGAACCCTAGGCTCATGGCAACTCGTTCCCCAATTCCATTTGGGAACGCCATCTCTCTTGAAATTCCATTTCCTGTTCTTTGCTATCTTGTACTGCTTTGCCCGGGGCGGTTTCCCCGAAGATGCGAACTGCAACTTCGCGAACAAGTGCGTTATCAAAATACTTCTCGGTAACGAGGCGGAAATAATAAAGCGCGGCGCCTTGGAGTTCCGCTGTAATTCCGGCTTATTTCATCGAAGATATATGCGTTGTGGATGCTTTAGATTTATCGCTCTTTGCCTGATTGCGCTTTTGATAATAACAAACCAATTTGCGGCTGTCATAGCCGCAGCGTTCTGATATTGTCTGACGCTGTTTCCAGATACGCTCTAACGTTTCGTCTTTCATAACTTAGTCTCCATACACAATTCCATGGGTGTTACAAGGGACGGAATAAAAAGCCCCAGGCGCGTATTGACAATCCGAATATGCTCATATTTGTTGGCGTTGGCAAGATGGCGACAGTTCCAGGTTAATAAAAAATCACATTTATGAAAAGATGCCAGCGCCAGATGCAGCGCATCGCCCAGGCGTTCCCGGGGCATGAGATGATTATCCAGGTATACATCAATGACGTCCGCTATTGCATCGGGGATTCCCAAAAGCGGAATACCTCGCAGAAGACGCACGGCATTATTACGACCCTCATATTCGCCTTCCATAAGTTCGGCAATCACCGCATCACTGGTCACGAGGGTATAGCGTGTGCGATGCTTCCGCCACCATTCCCGTGTCCAGTTGCGACGCGCCACCATTTCAGGCGTATCCCGTATTTCAAAATAGAAACTGGGAATAGTTGTCTCTATATAAACTTGTGGCTTCATGTCATGTAACTCTCGTAAACATACTATGTCGCCGGAAAAGGCGCCGTTCGTTGTCTGGCTACAATTGGGACATGATACCAGCGAAACGATTATAACGCAAAACCGATAGAACAGGGACCATTGTTTGCTTATTTATGCTGCGACAAACATGCCCCTTCGAACGCTACAGTCTGCTGTTGCTGTAGAGCAAGTGATTTTCCCAAGGACCCAACAGCACTATAACATGTTTTCATACATACACAGAGCCTATGGATAAAAGACTGAAGAGAGGGTAGGCGGAGGAGGATACAATTTCAAATATGTGCATTGCCAAATACACTCTGGTAACAAGCAGTACCAGACCGATTAGTCCGACCCAACCCGTCTAACACAAGATACCGTTTTGCTTTCGCGGTTAATCCATTTTTTCCAGCGGCTTCACATTACCCTGTGTGTACCCGCCCGCGAGGCGTGTCGGCGCGGCCCACTTCACCGCATTATAAATCACCTTTAGAACAAGTTCGTTATGATAAATGGGGAAGGTTTCATGACCCGGGCGGAAATAAAACACTTTGCCCGCTTCCCGGTGCCAGCAGCAGCCGCTGCGGAAGACCTCGCCGCCCTGGAACCAGCTGATGAACACCAGGTCGTCCGGCTTCGGGATGCCGAAGGGCTCGCCGTACATTTCGGTATTCGGCAACTCGATATATTCCGGCAGGCCATCCACAATCGGATGCGACGGGTCCACCACCCACAGGCGTTCCTTCTCGCCATGCACGCCGTACTCGCGCCACTTGAGGTTGCAGGCCGTGCCCATGAGCAGCATAAACGGCTTGGACATGTGCCCCGAATGCAGCACAATCAGGCCCATGCCCTGCTGCACCCGTTTCTGCACGCGTCGCGCGTTTTCATCCGTTACCTGGTCATGGGC
>JAKLHG010000045.1 GCA_022710255.1 Candidatus Hydrogenedentota bacterium | reverse complement strand
AAACAGGAGTTTGGGAACGAAACAACCCCTGCTTTTTGGCGAGAGCCGGAGTCGTTTCTATTATGCCTATCTGGCGGTATTACCTGTCCGTATTCGCACCGGCGGAGCTCCCCTTTGTCCTGGCGCTCTGTTCAATCTGCCAGACACGGGGCCGCCCAACCGGAAACAAGGAAATCCAAAGAATAAGCAAAGAGGAAGCAAAGGACTTTTCGAGGGTCCGGCGGCTATGCTGGGCGTGCACGTGCAGGGCATGGGGCCTTGTGCGTGGCTGTTCATGAAACCCTGAAAGGAATACCACCATGCAGTTGAAACATTCCCGGTGCCGCCATGACCACGAATTCCCTTGCGATCCGGCCATTCTTGCGCGGGCGGCACTTTCGCGCGGCCTTTGGCATGAAACGGACAAAGAAATCAATGCTGCCTTCAGCGCGGCGGAAGAACGGGCGCTGCTGCTGCGCTGGGTGCACCGGGAAATACGCCGCCGCCTTACCCCCCGGGAACGGCGTTTTCTGGAACAGCATTATTTCGCCGCCCTGCCTGCTTCGGAGGTGGCACGGCGCAACGGGGTACACCCGACCACGGTTACCCGGGGATTGCGCCGGGCCGTGGCCAAACTGCGAAAGGCCGCCCATGCAAACGGCCGGGGGACCGTGGAGGACGAGGCGGTGATACGGGCGATAAAGAAACGCTATTGGTAATTCTGGGTGGCAGATGTCCCTGTCCGCGAAGGGAGACGTTTTACGCGGGGGTGAAGAACTCCAGATATGACCACGTCATAATGTTCCACGAAATCAGGGACATTCATCCTGACGCCGCGTTTCCTTGACAAGATTGTAAGGACTCTGCCATTATAGTTTTGACGGGGCTGTTAACCATGCTGGAGCTTAATGGCGTTTGCAACCTGAAGGAGAGAAGCAATGACTTTTACTACGGAGCTCAGGAAAGTCGTGGTGATTGCGGGAATGGCGCTTATGGCCGGCTGCTGCCCGCCCTGCAACGAAAACGCGCCCTTGCCTTATGCCTGCCCATGGTCCGAAGAGGACCTGTGGACCTATGAGGAGGAACCGGACGCAGCGGGAAATCCGGTGATGGACGGATATTCAACAATCGAATCGGAACTATTCAACCTGATCAATCAGGAGCGGACGGATCGGGGTATATGCCCGCTTGCCGCGGACCCCTGCGTCTTCCATGCCGCCCGTTTACACACCCAGGACATGGCGGACCACACTTATTTCGACCATGTCAATGCCGCGGGAGAAAACGTATCGGAACGTTTGACTAATGAAGGAGTCCCCTGGACCGGCTGCGCCGAAAACATCGGCATAGCCTCGGCAAGCGGCAATGTGACCTCGCGGATTCTGCAGGCATGGATGGGGAGTGACGAGCACCGCAAGAACATCCTGAACTGCCACTTCACACACACCGGTATCGGGGTGGCCTATAACTATGGGGAATACTACTTCACCCAGAATTTTACCGCCTACTAGACGGAATGTTCCTTACGCGTCGCAATTATGCGAAACGGCATTACGGAAGCATGACCGCCGGTTCGGCGTTCCATCGATTGAATCCGTCCGGCCAGTGACCGGGGTTAAACCGCGGCAGGCAACAACATATGATTCGTCTGGTCCATAACGTGTCAAGCAGGAGCGGCCTTGCGAATCCAAGAATGCGATACCTGGGAAGGGTGGCGTTCTACCTGGGCTGCCTGGCGTTGTGGCTGGTACTGGTCGCATTTGGGGTAGAACTGTGGGCACGCACGCGGCCGGCGCCGGCATTCGAAACCCCCGCGTCCATTCCCTTTGAGATGGGCGCGGCACGGCGTCTCTTTGAGCCGCTCTACGCTCGCTACTGTCCGGATTGGCCGTTCCCGCTGCCGGAAGTACCCGAATTGACCGCACTGGCCGGAGCCGATACGCAGGTACGGGAACGGATTGCCCGAGAACGCGGCGAATGGATTCTTTTGGTCGACTATGATGAAACGGTTATCGGCACCTATGGCGCACCGTTACATGGACTCTCCCTGGATAACGGACTGTCGTCTTTGCTGGGGGCGCCCCTGACGGAGGAATCAAAGGCGTTGTCGCTGCGTAACGCCCTGCAGCAGGTGTTGTCCGGGTCAGATCTTCCCCTGGTAACGCTTCCGGTACACTGGATTGATACCGCCAGCCTGGTGAAAGTTTCAATACACCCTTTGGTGGAACACGGCGAACTGCGCGGGGTATTTCTTGCGTTTAGTGATTCCTTGTACCTCCCCGGCGTCAAACGGTTCAAGCCGAATGTGGTGTTGAAAACATTTACCACCACCGTCATGATGGAACAGTTCTCCACAAACAGCCACGGATTCCGGGGGCCGGAAATTACTGTACCGAAGCCGCCGGGAAAGATCCGCATCGCCTGCATAGGGGGGTCCACCACGGTCTGGGGATTCAGGGACGCCTTGACTTATCCAGCAATGCTGCAACAGATGCTGCGCGAATGTTATCCCGGGTATGGGGACCGGATTGAGGTGGTCAACTGCGGCATTTACGGCTTGAACAGCACCGAAGAACCGGCCTTGATAGAGGAGGTGGCCGCACTCGAACCCGACCTGCTCGTTCACTACAATTTCATAAACGACCTGACCGCCCACCTGAACGGCTGGCTGCATTCGGATGCGGCCTGGCGTTCCTGCCTGGAGCGGGGGAAACGCCTGCTGCGGCATTCCCGCCTGCTGGACCGATATGCGAACGAATATTTGCTGCCCTCGGACGAGCGGTTGGCCGAATTTTTGCACCGCCAGTCCCTGGGGAATATGGAGGCTTCCATGGACACCGCCACGGCATGCGGCATGGAGGCGTTTTTTTGCAGTTTCGCCGGGATTGCGCCGGAGGCCGTTTCGGAGCATAATCGCGCCTACGTGGAGCAAGCGCTTACACGGACCATTTTCCCCGATCTGAGTCTCGAAGCCTATACCCGGATACGCGAACTGTACAACGCCCTTCTCCAGAACCTGTGCGCTACGAAAGGTGCAGGCTATATTCCCGTCGCGGAGGAGGTGTGCGGGGAATGCGATTTGTTCCTGGACGAATGCCATTTCAATCCCTACGGCACGGAAGCCCAGGCACGGGCCGTTTTCCGGCACATCAAGGACCGTGTGCTGGCCCTTTTACAGGAGGAATGAAACAGCCTCCTAAATCCGCGTGTAAGAAACCGAATTGTTGGCGTGAAGCCAATAAGCATAAGGATCCTGGAAGCGGCAGGATGCCGCTTCTGCGATCCTCGTCATTCCTTACCTGCGGATTCAGGTGCCCCTGTTCCGCTTGTGAATTCGCCCCTGTTTTGTTTACACTTGTCACAGGAATAACACCCGGCACCGCAAAAAAACCGGAAGGACTTTATCATGCGTTCAACACTTCTCTGCAGCGTTTTGATTCTCTTTGCCGTGGAGTCCGGGGCCCAATGCCCCCAGGACACAGGCACAGCCTACCGGGAACTCGACGCCGCGGCCTACAAAGACAAAATGATGGCCGCGTGGGTTGGCCAAATGGCAGGCGTGGGCTGGGGCGCCCCAACGGAGTTTCAGTTCAACGGCCGCATCATCCCTGAGGCGAACTACCCGGAATGGACACCAGACATGATCAACCAGTATGGTCAGGACGACCTGTACGTGGAGATGACCTTCATACGCAGCCTGGAAGAACACGGCTGGTCGGTCAGTGCGCGCCAGGCCGGCATTGACTTCGCCAACAGCAAGTATGAACTCTGGCACGCCAATAAATTTGGACGGCGCAACCTGCGCCAGGGCATCGCCCCGCCGGATTCGGGACATCCCCAGTTCAACGGCCATGCCGATGATATCGACTACCAGATTGAGGCGGATTTCAGCGGCATTCTCGCGCCGGGCATGCCCGCCACCGCCCTGGAACTCGGCGAGCGCTTCGGGCGGCTTATGAACTATGGCGACGGGTTGTATGGCGGCCAGTTTGTCGGCGCCATGTACAGCGAAGCCTTCTTCGCGACTTCCCCGCGCAAACTGGTGGAAGCCGGATTGCGCGCCATTCCGGCGGACAGCCAGTACCATGAATGCATCAGCGATGTGCTGCGCTGGCATGACGAATTCCCCGAAGACTGGGAAACGGCCTGGCAGTGGCTCAACGAAAAATACCACCTGAATCCCGACTACCGCAAATCGTCCTGCGGCAAGGAAGAGGGCTTCAATATCGATGCGAAACTTAATGGCGCTTATATTGTCATGGGATTGTTATACGGCAACGGCGACCCGGACAAGACTATCGAAATTTCCACCCGATGCGGCCAGGATTCCGACTGCAACCCGTCCAGCGCGGCCGGGGTGCTGTTCACCACCCTGGGATACAACGCCCTGCCGGAAAAGTTCACCAGCGCGCTGAAGCGCGACATCAAGTTCAGCCATACCGCCTATACCTTCGATGATTTGATCGCTGTGTGTGAAGCGCTGGCACGCGAAGCCATTGTGTACGCCGGAGGGCGGATTACAAAAGATGCCTCGGATGGGGAACGGTTTTGCATTCCCATAGTAGCCCCGACTCCGGGAAAAGCGGAACAATCCTGGGCGCCCGGACCGGTCGCGAACAGCCGCTTCACGGACGATGAAAAGGCAAAAATTACAGAAAAAGATGCGCCATAATTGTCCCTATAGTCGGTACAGCAGCACATGTGCCGGTCAGGGCAATAAATCTTGAGAGGAGAATTAGATTGGGACACTTTGGAAATGCATTTGCAGAGTATGTGCAGCCACTGATTGACCAATGCGATGGTTCCGAGGAACAGATTAAAACGGCATTCATGCTTGGCCAAGTGTGTTGGAACCTTGCATTGAGTCCAGCCGATATACGCGAAGAGATGTATTGCGATATGCAGCGGACTTTTAAATTGGATAATGTGAAGTTCGAGGAATTATTGGACTCCACTATCTTTCCGATGATCCGGCGGCATGTTGAGATGTTTCCCCACATGCATCATCCAGACTCATCAGACGGTTTAGAAGGCCTTTCTGAATGGGCGGAAGACGTGCCGGAACATGTGCAGGAGGGCAAATCCAAGGAAACCTCGCCCAATGCACCGTGCCCTTGCGGCAGTGGGAAAAAGTACAAGCGATGTTGCGGGCGGATGTGTTGAATGGTTCCACTGAACCGGTATTCCTATACCCATGCCGTGTCGGAGATAAAAGGGGATCTTCCTGCACGTAAACAAAGGGACGCTCAGAAACAGGGCCAGGAAATATTCAGGAATAAGGAAAACTGGTCCTTCGTTATATCAAATGTCCGTTTCGGGGATAGGCTGTGTAGATGAAATATGCAGGGTACCCGTGGTATACTTGGCCTGTAGACAAAAAGTTAATTTCCTGACAGGGTTTATTGAGAGAAGGACCAGATGAAACACCATAATAACCATCAACTACCTATCCTTTCGCGGAAGGCGGGGTTATGTTTTGTGGCTGTTTCCGGCCCGGAGGTACCAGCGCCCGGCGGTTACGCGTCTCCTGCGCGTAGTTATCGCCCGGGCCGACAACTGCTCTGACCCGGCAGGCCGGAAAGCACCGGAATCCGCCGGGTGAGACGTCTCTCTCCCGCCTGACGCGCCCGCAGCCAAGGGCGCCTTCCTTAAAACGCTGTTTCCGCCTGACCGCCCTGCCGGATATCTTGTCCTGTTGTTTCATGTTTCCCCACAGTAAAAAACCATACCACTTGAAATGAATAAGAGGAGGCTAATAAGTCATGTCGAACCGTATATACATATTTGACACCACCCTTCGCGATGGTGAGCAGTCCCCCGGCGCCAGTATGGACAACAACGCCAAGATACAAATGGCGCAGCAACTGGACCGTCTGGGTGTGGATATCATCGAGGCCGGTTTTCCCATCGCTTCACAGGATGAATTTGAGAGCGTGTCCCGTGTTGCCAAGGCCGTGAAAAACGCCCGCGTCGCCGGCCTGGCACGGGCCCTGGATAAAGATATTGACCGTGCGGCGGCGGCGCTTGAACATGCCCAGCACCCCGTGCTGCACACCTTTATCGCCACTTCGGAAATTCATATGGAACATAAGCTGCGCATGAACCCGGCACAGGTTCTGGACGCGGCGGCAGCGGCAGTGCGGCGCGCAAAGTCGCTCATCTCCCGCGTGGAGTTTTCGGCCGAGGACGCGACCCGTTCGGACTGGGATTTTCTGGCGGAAATCACCTCGGTCGCCATCGAGGCCGGCGCCGATGTCATCAATCTACCGGACACGGTCGGCTACACGACCCCGGATGAAATCCGGGAAATGTTCCGCTACGTGATTTCGAAGGCCAAAGGCGCGGACAAGGTCATTTTCTCCTCCCATAACCACAATGACCTGGGCCTGGCGGTGGCCAATGCGCTGGCGGCCATCGAGGGCGGCGCGCGGCAAATCGAATGCACCGTAAACGGCATCGGCGAACGCGCGGGCAACACCTCCTTGGAAGAGGTAGTGATGGCCATGCACACGCGCGGCGATCGCTATCCCTACGAATGCGGCATAAAAACCACGGAGATTGTGCCCTCCAGCACGCTGCTCGGCATGATCACCGGCCTGACCATCCCCTTCAACAAGCCCGTGGTGGGGCGCAACGCTTTCGCCCACGAATCCGGCATTCACCAGCACGGCATGATAGCCCATGCCCTGACCTATGAAATCATGACCCCGGAATCGGTGGGCCGCGAGCGCAGCGACCTGGTGCTGGGAAAACATTCCGGCCGGGCGGGGCTGGCCCGCCGCAGCAAGGAACTGGGCTTCGAATTGTGCGAAGCGGAAATTGATCAGTTGTATGAACTCTTTATTGATCTGGCTGACAAGAAAAAAGAGGTGTACTCCGATGACTTGCGCATGCTGATCGTGGGCATGTATGACAAAGGATTTGAGACCTATCAACTGGAACAGCTGCGCGCTTCCGGCGTGGACCCGACCGTAGCCTTGGTCAAATTGCGCCACGGCGATGAAGTCACAACGGAAACTGCCACCGGCGATGGTCCCGTGGACGCGGCCTGTGTGGCCATTGAAAAAATTGTCGGTATCACGGGCAGGTTGGAGCAGTTTGATATCCGCGCCACCACACCGGGCAAAGACGCCCTGGGAGAAGCGTATGTGACGGTGCGCTTCGGAGACCGTGTCTATCGCGGCAACGGCGTCAGCACGGACATCGTCGAGGCGGCCATACATGCCTATCTCAATGCCATGAACAAACATGTCGCTTATCTTGGCAGTGATAAGGCGGCGAAAGCATGCGCCGGTACAGCGAAATAAAGATAATGTATCCCGTAAAAAGTGGAACCGTTGTCGTAAAGATGGCGGTTTCGCTTCTTTTTTGGAAATACGGCTGCTGTTGTTCGGGCAAACAGGCGTTATTCGAATAGGAACGCGCCCAGTTCGAGAAGCTGCGCTGCCGCATTGAGAAAATGCGCGGTAATCCAGAATACCGTCCAGTCCTCCACAGGCAACACCCGTCCCCGGGCCAGCCAGGCGGCCGTTTCCCGGTTATAGCGCTCCTGCGCATCGGGCGTTCCATACTCGCCCAGGTAGACGCGTATTCCGCTCAAGGTGACGTAGGCGTTGTGTTTTAACGAGGACCGTTTCAGGCAAGACATCTGAGAAAGGGATGGTTCACGATCGTTGACAGCGTGGCAGGCAACCTTTGTAAAAACGTAGCCAGTATCCGTTTTTGGTTAAGGTTACGCCGCGCCTGTGCCCCCAGGTAAACATCGGTTTTGCCCTATATTTCAGGATTTTTTGAATGGTGGGCGATGCGGGGCTCGAACCTGCGACCTCTGCCGTGTGAAGACAGCGCTCTAACCAGCTGAGCTAATCGCCCATGAGGATACAGGATGATAACACAGTATCCAAAAGGTGGTCAAATCGGCGGTTTGCCGTTTGCCGGTTTGCCGGTATTGGTTTTCATGCGCGGCATCCTGAAGGCGTGTTCGAAACGCACGCCCCGCGCGGTTATGCTATACTATCGGTCGTTATGGATGCTTTGAATGTGTCAGGAGGTTTTGTCTCATGCGAATTGTATTGACATGCGTTGCTGTCCTCTCCATTGTTTCTGTTGCGGCGGCAGAGGGCGTGCTGTCCGATATCATGTCCGGGGCTTTGGTCGATCCGGAAGTCGGGGTGTATGCCTGGTACGAACTGAAGGATGCCAAGACGGGAAATAAATTGTTCATGCGACAGGCGATTGTCGGACAAAAGGAGGTGGGTGTCAAAACGGGGTATTATCTCGAAACCGAGGTGGTGCCCGAAATAGGGTTTCCCGTCCTCTACCGGCTGTTGTTGACAGGGCCGGCCTCCGATGCCCAGAATGTGCATGAAATTCTAGTCAGGGAAGGGACGCAACCGCCGCAGAGCCTGGCGCCCGATATTCTGGCCTCCGAAAAAAGCGGGGGCACGGAAGGCGACCGGGCTTCTACCGGGATGGAAAAGATCACCACGCCCGCGGGTGATATGGAAGCCGAACATTTCGTCATTTCACAAGGCCTGTTAAAAACAGAGGTCTGGGTGAATAAAACCATCCGGCCCATGGGCATTGTCAAGATGATCAGCCCCGACGGGGAACTTCTCCTGACGCGCTACGGCGAGGGTGGCCGTGACGCCGAAAGCGCCATGGACCGCAAGGCCCCTGAGGAGGCCGCCAATAGCGTTTCGGTGCGCGTGAACAAGGGACCCAAAAAAAACTTTAAAGGGAAGGGCATGCCGTAAGAATCGGGGCCCGGGAAGGCTTTTCTGACGCTTTATTGACCCGGACTTCCAGTCGTTCCCGCTCCCGGGCGGGCGGAGACGCCGGCGTAAGCCCGGAACTTGTGCCATTTTGGGACCGCATGCAAGGCCGGTATTGAACAACGGTTCATACCGTCTTGAAACGGATACCCCGTGAACGGTTAGAATGCTCTGTGCCGTAATTGCCACAGTGAAAGCGGCGGGCAGTATATCCAGTTGCAACCCAGGAGTATTACCTATGAAACAGGTATTTTTTGCGATTGTGCTTCCAGCGGTTCTTGCTTCCGCCATGGTGATGGCTGCGGAAGGCGCCAGTATCCCGATAACCGGCACGGAAGCGCCCGCGTCGCTGCAGACAATTGCAGGGACACCCACCATGCTGACGGTGGTGCTCAAGGATTCGGGCGCCCGCGATCCGAACCTGAAACTGCTGGAGATACGCCAGGACCGTCTTATTCTGATGAATCAAAAGGGCGACATCATCCCGTACATGATGGACTCGATTGAAAGCCTTGAAGTACAGGGAGGCCTTGTCGAAAAACGTCATACCCAGGCGTTGGATTCCCAAGTGCTGAAAGCGGAACACCAGCGGGTCGTACAGCGCGCCTGGGCCCGTGCCCGGGAGATTTACGGCGAGTCGGATGACAACCAAGGCTTGAAAATACAGGCGGCGACCATGCTCGCCCTTTCGAACGATGAAGATGCCCATAATTATTTGCGCAACCTGGCCGAATCCAACGATATCGAAACACAGTTGGAAGCCGCCGGAGCGCTTTACCTGGTGGGCGACACCGTTTCGGAAGCCCTTTTAGGCCAGGGCCTGGACAGCGGCAATCGCAACGCCCGGGTCAAGGCAGCGAGTCTGGCGGGACTGTGCGGCTATCAGAACGGCGTTATCCTGTTGCGAAGCATGTTCCAGGACCGGGCGGTGCAGTTGTCCACACCGGCGGCGCGCGCGCTTGCCCGGCTTGGTGTCCGGGATATCATCCCCGGGCTGATGAAAATGATTTTTGAATTGCACGCGGATAAAGGGAAGGCGGCCATTTTCGGGCTGACCCGACTGGGCGATGAAAAAGTAGTGGAAGAGTTGAAGTTCCGCCTGCTGGAAGCGGAAGGGGTGGTCCGGTTTCGGTTGGTCGAGGTCTTGTTTAATCTTGAGGACCCGGTGGGCATCGAGGAACTGAAGGATATTTTCAAGAACTATCCGACGCTTTCGCCGGAAGTGGCGTTGCTACTGGCCCGGCGCGGCGACTACGAGGCGACGCAATACTTGCGCAACCGCCTTTCACGGCGCGAGGACCCCACCGAAGACAACCTCACCTACCGCGCACGCAACGCGCAGGCGCTGCTGGAAGGGGGCGATCCTTCCGCCATGGCTGTTTTCCAGGAACTGCTTCGCGACAGCAACGAAAATGTCACGGAACTGGTGTTTGAACTGATGACGGAGCTCGGCCAGGCCAGTTTAATCACGTTGCTTCAGCCCAGCATAGAAAACGTGGACAAGGAGTACGCCATGAACGCCTGCAAAGCGGTGATTGCCCTTGCCATGCCGGAATTCCGGGAAAGACTGTTGAGTTACCGGGAAGAATTCGGTGTTTGATGTCCTGCATGTCGTTGTGTCGGGCCGGGTACAAGGTGTTGGTTTTCGGTATGCCGCACGCGTCGAAGCGGTCGGCCTGGGGTTGACCGGCTGGATAAGAAACCGCGCGGACGGCAGCGTTGAGGCCCGGTTCGAAGGCGCCAGGAACCCGCTCGAACAAATATTGGCGTGGTGCCGGCAAGGTCCGGCCTGGGCCTCCGTCACGGGAGTGGCGCATGAATGGAGCCATGCGGAGAATATGCATGAGACCTTCGAAATCCGGCGATAACGCCCTGGAAAAGGCCGTGGCTTCCTTCTTGCGGGATTCCCTGGCGGCGCGGTATGCGCTGGACAACATCCGGCGGTACCGCGCGTTTGACGGGTTGCCGGACACCACCGTTACCGCTCTCCATGATTTCGGGCTTCGGCATATCTACCCGGATTGGGAGGAGCGGTGTTTTCAGGATGAAGCCTTTGAGAGACTGATGGCCCTGCTTGACGCGCCTTTGCGCCTGGCGCCGCTCACGGCCGCCACACTCAAATCCCTGGTGCGTTTTGGACGCCACCTTCCCCGGGCGGTGGATGCCGGCAAGCAGGTCATCCAGGCCTTTGAAGCGACCCGCTCCCTGGAACAGGACTTGGTGGATGTCATCCGTGCCCAGGAACCCTGTTCTGTGGAAGGGCCCGAACTCCGAACATGCGCGGCGGCCGGATTTGCCGAACTGGGCACACGGCGGTACGAACATTTTATCGAAAACATTGTCGCCCTGTTGGTATTGCTCTCACAGCGGAGCCTGCTGGAAACGGGCGCTTCGGTCATGAAGGATATTGCCACGGCCATGGAGAAGCGGCCCTCCCTGTATGATGAAGCGGAACGGGAGGGCATGCGCTACGCCGTGGCGGTGATGTCGGAGGGCCGGGCCCTTTTCGACACACTGGATCCCGCGGCGGTGGAAAACGCCATAGGCGCGATCCCCACGGTGGAGCGGGATTGGTTTGACAGTATTGTCCGGTTGGCCTAATGCACCCCGGACCGCTCTGATCATTGCGGATGTACGGGTATCGCCAGCCGCAACCGGGCACCTTTCGTGCGATTCCACGTTCAATAGTCGTGACAACAACCATCCGGGAGATTACGAAGGAGTTTGGTGATTATGGACATTCTTAGAGGAAAGAAAGCGATCGTAACGGGCGGCGCCCAGGGCCTGGGCGCCGCAATTTCCGGACACCTGGCGGAAGAAGGCTGCGAGGTCGTCATCTGGGACATCAACCGGGAAGCGGCAGAAGCGACGGCTCGTGAAATCACCGAACGCACGGGCCGCCCGGTCTCCTGTGACAGCGTGGATGTGACGAATGCTGAAAGGGTGCGCGACGCGGTGGATGCGGCGGCAGCGCGCCTTGGGCGGCTGGATATCATGGTCTGCAACGCGGGCATCCTGATTTCGGGCGATTCGATTACGCTTGAGGCGTCGGCCTGGCGCAAGGTGCTCGAGGTTGACCTGACCGGCTATTTCCTGTGCGCGAGGGAAGCGGCACGGGTCATGCTGCCCCAGGGAAGCGGCGTCATCATCCAGATCAACTCGAAATCGGGGAAAAAGGGCAGTTTCAAGAACGCCGCCTATGCAGCGTCAAAGTTCGGCGGTATCGGACTAACGCAGAGCCTCGCCTTGGAGTTCGCGGAACAGGGGGTGCGCGTGAACGCGGTGTGCCCGGGCAACCTGCTCAATTCGCCGCTATGGGTAAATAGCCTGTTCAAGCAGTATGCCAAGAATCAGGGCATCAGCGAAGAGGCGGTGCGCCAGAAATACATTGACCAGGTGCCCATGAAACGGCCTTGTGAATACCGGGACGTGACAAACGTGGTGGTTTTTCTGGCCAGCGATGCCGCAGGCTATATGACCGGCCAGGCCATCAATGTCACGGGCGGCCAGGAAATGCGCTAGGATGGATCAGCCCCCCACGCCGTCGGAGACCAGGCTCTCCCATACGGGGGTTCCATAGAAGGCGCAGAGGAGGGCTCCTCTGAACAAAAGGTTCATCGGCACGTCCAGGATGTGCAGGTAAAACACGAGGAAAAACAGAATCAGCACACTGTAAGGGCCGATTTTTTCAAAGCTTCGCTTCATTTCATAGGGCAGGAAATACTCGAGCACATGATGGCCGTCCAGCGGGGGCAGCGGTATCAGATTGAACAAGAGCAACACCGCGTTTATCATGACCAGGTACAGCACGATCATGATGAACTGGTCCAGGAGTCCTGATTCCGGCAGAAACGCCATGGCGCGCAGCAGGGCAACGGAAAAGCACAACAGCAGGAAGTTCGAGCCGGGTCCGGCCAGCGCGATAAACACGGGGCCCCGTTTCCGGTCCGTCAAATTACGCGGATTAAAGGGCACCGGCTTTGCCCAGCCAAACAGAAATCGGATTCCGGTAATCATGGCAAACAAGGGCAGGATAACGGTGCCCATCAGGTCGGCATGCTTGATGGGATTGAGGGTCATGCGTCCCATCAGGCGCGCAGTCGGATCGCCCCAATAGTTGGCCATGGCGGCGTGGGCG
>JAKLHG010000449.1 GCA_022710255.1 Candidatus Hydrogenedentota bacterium | reverse complement strand
TGGTGATGGTCATTACCACGTTCCTTTTCGTTGCGGTGGCCACCTACATTGTGGGTCTGGTGGGTTCCTCCAATTCGCCGGTGTCCGGGATGACCATCTGCGCGTTGCTGCTTACGGCGGGCATGCTGTTGGCCCTGGGCATCCGGGGCGAGTCCGCCATCGCGGCCACGTTGGGCGTGGCAGGGGTCGTGTGTTGCGCGGTCTGCACGGCAGGTGACATATCACAAGACCTGAAGACAGGATGGCTGGTTGGCGCCACCCCCGTACGCCAGCAGTGGGCCGAAGTGCTGGGCGTGCTGGTCTCCTGCTGTTTCTTTGCGCCGGTACTCACCCTGCTGCATAACGCTTACGGGATCGGCACGGGCGGGCCGGACAGCCTCGCGGCACCGCAGGCAGGCCTTTTCGCCAGTCTCGTAGACGGCTTCTTCGGCGCGGGTACACTGCCCTGGAACATGATTGCCCTTGGCGCGGGAATAGGCGTGCTGTTGATCCTGCTGGATCGGCTATTGGAACGTTCGGGCAGCGCCTTCCGCGCCCATGTCATGCCGGTGGCAGTGGGCATCTATCTTCCCCTGTCCCTCGCAACGCCCATTTTCCTCGGGGGCCTTCTGCACCAAGTCTTCAGACGTGCGGGCAGCGGTAACAGCCCGGGACTTCAGGACCCCGGCCTCCTCTTCGGCTCAGGCTTGATTGCGGGGGAATCCCTGATGGGAATTCTGCTCGCCATCCCGATTGTGCTGGACATAGATTTGACGGTGTCGGAAGGCCACGGTTTGGTGTCGGTAGGGGTATTTGGTGCCATTATTTTGGGTTACGGGGTACTCGTCCGCCGTGCCGCCAAGAAAGGGTAAGTCCCTGTCATTGCGAATGAAGTAAAGCAATCTGGTTTGCAGCACGACGGTTTCGACTTGGCTCGTTACGAAATTGTTTTTCGTAACGCAATTGCAGGCGAAGTTGTACTTCACTCCTCCGTGATAGGTACGCTAACTCATCATCCATATTCTGGCGTTCGCGAAATATAATGTTGCACCCGTGAAGGTCCACCACGCAATCCTGGTCAAGCGCCGGAATACACCGGACAGACCAACGCAAAAACGGAAATAGAATTTCAAGAGAGATAACGTTCCCAAATGGAATTTGGGAACGAGAGAAATTCGGTTTCTTGCTTGCGGATTTGGGCCGCGTGAAATTCCTTGATATGCTGCGCATAGGTGGTCTATTATGAGTGGGGTTGTGGCAAGTGCATGTTAACAGGTTCGGGAAACGCCCGTTTGGGAAACGGTTGAAAAATAACGCTGCCTATTGGAGGATATCCAGATGCGATTTTCAGTAAGGTCCATGACGGTTCTTTTCCTGACGTGCTTGCTGTACACGACAGGGTGCGCCTCCGAGGATGCGACTTCAAACGTGCCCGAGAGCACGCCGGTAAATCCCTTCGATCTGCCGGGCAACTGGTATAAAGCGAACTTTCATGCCCATACCACCACCTCGGACGGTGATGTGGACTTACCGACACGGGTGGAACAGTACAAGGGCGCCGGCTATTCGATACTGACGGTGACGGACCATGAAAAGACCAACGACGTCACACCGTTCAACACGAATGATTTTCTGTTAATCAGCGGCATGGAAACCCATCCTGCCTCTCCGAATCCAGACATGCGGTTTCATTTTGTCTGCCTCAATGTGCCGCTGGGCCTTTCGTTCACGAAAGAAACAGGCGCTGAAGAGCGGATAAAGACCGTGCTGGGAAAAGGAGGCTATGTAATCGCGGCGCATCCCTATTGGTGCGGATTCACCATCGAGGAACTGTATCCGCTCAAGGCCTATGGGGTGAACGCGATGGAAGTCTACAACGCCACATGCCGCTTCTGCGGGCGTGATGTGAGTTCGGTGCATTGGGATGAGTTGCTTGCAAAGGGGTGGCGGCTCCCGGCTTTGGCGGTGGACGATGTCCATAACGACAGTTCGTTGCATGTGGGCTGGACCTGGGTACGAGCGGAAGCCTTGACACTCGATGCGATCATGGCGGCCTTAAAATCAGGCGCTTTCTATGCCTCGATGGGACCCGAATTCAAGGACGTCCGTATTCAGGATGGGGTCGTGAAGGTGGAATGCTCTCCCGTCGTCAAAATCCAGTTCTTCGCAAATGCGCCCAATGGCATGCAGATGCTCGCCAAGGACGCGCCGCTTACGATGGCGTCGTTCGAGCCGAAGAAGAAGCTGACCTATGTCCGGGTCGAAATCACCGACGCCAACGGCAAGGTAGCGTGGTCGCCGGCGCTGTATTTCTGAGCCAGCCAGAAACGAATTCATGACACGGCAAGACTTTCCGGATCGCATCCGCCCAGCTACGCACACACGCCAATGTTCAGGGGCGATAGATGTTTGAGAACAAGGGGGTTCCGGTTTTTTAACATGGATCTGCCCGGGAAGAATCAGCGCCAGCGTGTAGTACCCAATATTCCCCCCAGGATACCGCGTAAAATCTGGCGGCCCAGCTGGCTTCCCACGGTACGCGCAGCCTGTTTGGCAAAAGTCTCCGCCGCCCCCTGCCGGCGCTTCGTGCCCCAGAGGATATCACTGAGAATACTTCCCTCCCGTTCAGCCGGCTTCGGTTTGTCCGGCTTTTCAAGTTTATCCTGTTTCACATCAGTCGGTTTATGGGCGGTTACCTGCCTGGTGAGGATCTCATAGGCGGATTCACGGTTGACCAAGGTATCGTATTTGGCGCCAATCGGGCTACGCGCCCTGATCGCCGCCCGCTCTTCCGGCGTTAACGTGCCCATCTTACAGCGCGGTGGACAGATGATGGTGCGTTCCACCGGCATAGGCACCCCTTTTTCCTGCAGTGTGGAAACCAGGGCTTCGCCGACCCCGAGTTGGGATATGGCGGAGGCCACATCAAGCCTTGGATTTGCGACAAAGGTTTCCGCGGCGGTCCTGACCGCTTTCTGGTCGCGCGGCGTGTAGGCGCGTAACGCATGCTGGATGCGGTTGCCAAGCTGCCCCAGTATCTCGTTGGGCACATCGTCCGGAAACTGGGAACAGAAATAGACCCCCACCCCCTTGGAACGGATGATGCGGACGACCTGCTCCACCCGCTGCCGCAACACGTCGGGTGCGTCATCAAAGAGGAGGTGGGCTTCATCAAAGAAAAATACCAGTTTGGGTTTCTCCATATCGCCAACCTCGGGCAGGTTCTCAAACAGCTCCGACAGGAGCCACAGGAGAAAACTCGAATACAGGCGCGGCTTTAAAATGAGCTGGTCCGCGACCAGGATATTGATTATGCCACGCCCGCTCAGGTCCGTGCGCAACAGGTCGCCTATCTCCAACGCGGGTTCCCCGTACAGCACCTCTCCTCCCTCCCGCTCCAACGACAGCAAGGCCCGTTGAATGGCGGCTACCGATTGCGTATTAACCAGGCCGTATTGCGTGGAAATCAGTTTACGGTTCTCGGCGACAAAACCAAGCAGGGCGCGCAGGTCGTCCAGGTCGAGCAGGAGCAACCCCTGGTCATCCGCCAGTTTAAAGGCGATTTCCAATACCCCCGCCTGGGTATCCGTAAGACTCAGGAGCCTGCTGAGCAGGTTCGGGCCCATCTCCGTAATCGTAGTGCGCACCGGGTGTCCCGCTTTCCCGTACACGTCCCAGAACACCACGGGATTCGCTTCATTAACATAATCTTCAATGCCAATCTGGGCTACCCGCTTCTGTTCGACTGCATGGCGCTCGCCTCGCGCGACGCGGAGTACCGAAGGCTCTTCCACGACTGGGTCGACTCGTGGATCGCCATGCTCAGGGAGTCCGTGATGGAGGGGCTC
>JAKLHG010000448.1 GCA_022710255.1 Candidatus Hydrogenedentota bacterium | reverse complement strand
TGCTGTCAACCAGGGAAGGAATCTCTTCCTTCGGCGTGTCGGGAGGGACGAGTACCAGGGTTACAAAATGGCTCATGGCTTATCCTTTCGCCTGTCCGGGGTTGTCAACGCATTCAAAACCCTGAAAAATGCCGTTGGCATACTCGGACTTGTGACTGCGAACCCAATCGGCACCTTCGTTGAAACCCATTTCTTCCAGCAGCTCGATGACACGCGGCCTGTCAAACATGTTCGTTGCTCCGCTGCGCCTCACGGCTTCGAGGCCCGTGAAAACTTCCTTCGTGATTTGAATCGGCATAATTCATTTTCCTCTCTAATGTTGTTCACTTGTAGATACTTCTCCCCATCCGCACATTGGACAGGGGGTTCAGGTAAGGTAGGTTCTTAAAATCAGTGGCAGGCTAATTACCGATAACGTTCGCAATGCTGCCATTGTCAATGTGCCACTGTTCAGCGGCATCCACTTCTTCCAACAGGGATTCTTTATCGGCATCCGGCAAATCAGCATCGGCAATGTAATCGCGCCAGTCCTGTAAAACCTCATCGTGGGTACTGCCGTCCAGCCCTTCTTTGGAATACTCATGGATTCTGGCAGCACGTTCCGGGTCATTGATAAACAAATCATTACCCAGCCGGGAGTCTTCCCATCGCTGGTAGGCATCGCTGTTCAGCATTTCATTCAGGGTCATGCATAGGCATCCTTTCTATTGGGTTGAATGGGCATACTTCTCCCTGTCGGTATTTTGAACAGGGTTTTAAGGGGAGTCAGGCGGGAAGTTTCAGAACGTTCCGAAACATTTTTTGGCTAGTAGTCCTGTGGACGCAAAATTGTAGTACAGTACCGGTGATGCTGTTCGTCTACCTCAGCATCCGTAATCACCCACAATTTTGTTTCATCTGGCAGGAAATAGGCTGACAGTATACGGGCTCCGGTTTTAATTGCAGCTTCATTTGCGGCTTTGCCTTCTTCGCCAAGTATTCCCCAGTCCCCGGTGGCATGCCGTTTCAGCAACTCAAGCCCTGTCATTCCGTTGCGTTCCAAGTCTTCCAACGCTCCGGGGGTGGCTACGATAGGCCCAAGGTGAAAGAGCGGTTGTTTGCTCATGGCCGTTTCCTTTTCTTTGGCTTTTCCGGTTCGTCCAACACGCCACCATTATGGAAGAAGTCCTCCATCAAGAACCCATCATCAGCAACTTCTCCATGGCTGATAAGGATAGCAAACTGCATCTTTCCCTGTTCGCTATGTATGATTTCCACAGCGACGAGAAACGTATCCGGAACAATGGGGTCCTGTAAACATCCCAGAACGCGGCTTTCTTTCCAGCCCATCATATTCACGATATATTCGAGCGCCGCTTCTCTGGCTTGGACATGGTTCATGCGATACCTCCTTTCTGGTTTGGATGCGGCTAGATAAAAGGTACTCGTGTCCCATCAGGGAAAAGGGTCATAATCTCCAGGCACTTCTTAATCGTGTACTCATTGCGAGCGTCATAGTGTTTCTGCTTTGCCCAGGCTTCGATACATGCCAGCATGACTTCGAACATCTGTTGCTGTAACGTGCGATGTTCGGCCATTACTGCTTCTACAAACGGCTGGTTATCATGGCCCATACCGTTAACCCAATGGCTAAATTGCCGGACCACTTCACGGGCTTGTTCATCGGACTCTTTCTGATAATCACGTTCTTCTGGCATAAATGTTGTTTCCTTTCATGTTGATGTTAATCTTCGGTATGGACCTGAAAGCCCTGTGCCTCCAAGTCCTGCTGTGCGTTCCGGGAAAAGACTTCGTCTTCAGAGGGACCCGCTGCCCATTGTTATTCACTCATAATGTCGGATACGGAGAAGGCCACTTGGCACCGCGCGCCAAGTCCGTCGTGTCGATAGGATTGCCAGTGTTGAAATACGCGGACTTCACAGGCTTCGTTTTTCCGAAGCACATTAAAAAAGTTGTGTTTCCAGGGGGAGTACACGTTTTGAATAATGAGCAGGGTCTCGAAGAAAGTTTGCCGAAGAATCTGTTGAAGGCATTCGCCCCGGTAGCGGTGAGCAAATACTACATGCGGGGGAGACTGTTCCAGGTTCATGGACTCAATTCGGGCCATATTGTTCGTGTCCAGAATATCTTCAAGGCTGGCGTAATTATCCCAGAGAATTGCGAACATTGGCTGGTACTGGGAAGGGATGTGCGGCATCAGCATTTCTATGGGTGCGTCTCTGAATTCCGGTTTCAGGCGGACGATGAAAGTATCGGCAAGATTGCCCATACGGTTAGTTCCTTTCTGGTTGGTTGCTGTTTCGCGAGAAACATGTTCAGGATTCGTTGTCGGATGGGTCGGACGGCGTATCCGTTTTGGGCCTTCTGTTTGGATACTCCTGATAATACAACTCAAGTTCCTGGGCGCGGATTTCGGGGTCTGTAATGAGGGCATCCAGACTTAATTCAGGCAGATGGATGAGTATCGTATGGTTGTGGTTTAACTCGATGTGAACACCAATACTGCTGATGCAATTGGAGAAGTGAACGTCGGTAATGGTGCTGCCTTTGAGGGTATTGACAATGTTTTCCAGTTTGTTAATCCCGGCTGGACAGGACATAATCCTTTCGATCTGTTTGCTGTCGCTGTAATCGCCCATAGCGGTTGTTTCCTTTCTGGTTGTTTGGTGTGGTTAAAGGGACTCACGGGTTCAGGCCGGTAACTTGGATGGTGTAATGAGGGTCGCCATCCCACTCGATTTGGAGATGCTGTTCTTTCAATGCGGCGGCAACCTGTTCTCCCACGGCTGTTTCTTCGGCAGTGGTGTCGCTCTCGTTACCTTCAGGGGCAAGATAGAAATAGCGGATGTGCAGCGGGTAGCCTTCACGGAAACTTGCGTCATCCTGGCGGTGCCAAAAGACGGCCCGGTTCTTACTGCGGGTACGCGCCATTCCTGACAACTCATGGCTGGCGCAGCCGGTACAACAGGAGAAATTCACGCGGGCAATAAAGCCTTGTTTGCGTAAGGCGGCGAACGCTTTACCGACAGCGTTGCGGATGGCATAAACTTCGTCTTGATTGAACCTGCGTTCAGACATACTTCGGGTATTCCTTTCTTGGTTGGGGTGGTTTGTAAAACGTGACGGAAAAGGCAGGGAATCGCTGAGGCAATAGGATTCCTGTCAGGGATAGCGGAAGCCGGGGGAAGAGGAGTTCTGTTATTTACAATTTAATATGTATAGTGAATAGCCAGATTTTATAAGGAGAAAAGGCGGGATGCTTGAAGGGTGCGAATGGGGTGGGTAAAAACAAAAGAGCCCCGGACTGTGATTTCCGTGAAGGATGTCAGTCAGGGGCATGATTGGAAAGAACCGATATTTTCCGGAAAAGTTTTTTATAAAAAAATCAGGAGGCAGCTTGGGGTGAGTGCGATATATACTCTGGAAATATGCCCCATGTAGACCAGCTCATTTCAGAAAACCGTCCTCGACATATTATTCGAGTACGTGCGGGGTGAGGTTGGAAGGCGGAAGTAAAACCAGTTTTTGAATTGGAGCGAAGGAGGGCTAAAATAGTGTTCAAGTTGAAAAGATGGACGCAATAAGGGACTCTATACCACACGTATCTTCAACAACATCGGATTGATAGACCGTCTATGCCTCAAAAAACACATCTTCAGGTGGGTAGATTCGCCTGGAAGGGACTACCTAAACAAAAACGGCGGAAGTCCATTTCCCGCTGAACCAAGACAGGTGCGTTGTTCGCCTGATGACAGTGCAAGCGATTGTTGTGTAACCTTCAGCGTTTTTTATAGAAATGAGGAACGCCGCATGTATTCTTCTTATTGCTATGTTTTTATCCTGATGTTTTCCA
>JAKLHG010000447.1 GCA_022710255.1 Candidatus Hydrogenedentota bacterium | reverse complement strand
TGCCGTCTACGACTTAACCAACTATGCCGTGCTTAAAAACTGGACACTCGCCGTTACCGTAGCGGATATTCTTTGGGGTGCCTTTGTGTGTGCCGCTACCGCACTGTGTATGGCTTTGGCGCATCGGGCGTTGCTCCGTTTCTTTTAGTTTCGAGGCGTGTTCTTGGTATCAGGATTTTTCTTTGGGAAACCACGGGAAGAACGGGCTGACCGTTTCCTGGTAACGACGGTAATCTTCGCCGCGCGATTTCAGCGCCTGTTTTTCCGTGTAGGGAATTCCCGTAACACGGTACAGGAAGAAGAACATAAGCACGGGACCAAGCAGTGCGGTCCAACCCCATGGAACCCCGACCCCCAGAATTACATAGGTCCACCAGTGCACCCATTCAAAGAAATAATTGGGATGCCGTGAATAGCGCCAGAGGCCCTGGCGGCAGGTGACGCTCCGGTGTGACGGGTCTGCACGCCACTGCGCCAACTGGCGGTCGGCGAGCGCCTCGCCCCCGACCGCCACACACCAGACCGCCACGGCCACAATAATTTGCCAGGGCTGCGGGCGGGATGGGGCCATTGCGAGGGGAAGAAATGGAAGCGAAAACACCACGACAAAGAAGGCCTGGTATTGAAAAAAACGGAACAGGCGACGCGGCGCGTCTTTGCCATAACCCGCGACGAGATCCAGGTAACGGCCGTCCTCCGGCTTGCCGATAACGCGGTCGGTGAGAATATGCAGGCCCAGCCGCAGGCTCCAGACACCGGCGAACAGCGCCAACAGGCAGCGCGACACCACATCCCCCGGCATCAACAATGCATATAAAACCGCCAAGGTACCCACGCCCAATGACCACGCGGCATCCACGACGCCGGTATTCCCAATTTTATGGCGCAGGGAAAACAGGAGCGCCATGATTGTTGCCATCAGGAACCATGCCGCGACACTACTGAAAAACGCCTGTACTAACATAGGTCACAGATCCTTTTGTTCGGAATCACACGCGACAATATCTTTTGTTGACCTGACAAAGTCATCTACCTGCCGCCAGTTTTCATAGAGCCATTTTTTTTGCGCTTCCCGTTCCCGTGGAACTTCCCCGGACGGGTAGCCCCACAATTTGGCGCGTATTTCCCGGCCAATCATGGCACCGCCGAAAAAATCTTTGAAGGAGGCCGCATTCTCAAAACCCGTATGGGCGCAGAAGAACACGTCCAGTTCCGGGTTGCGCTCCAGAAGGCTCAAAACACCGAGAAGTCTCGGCGGCAACACATACTGCATGTCCTCGGCTATTTTCAGGAGCCCCAATTCACCTTTGTCCCAAAGCCGTTCCAGGGCGCGAATGCGTTTTTCAGGAGAAAATCGTGTGGATTCCGGCCAGAGAATCACCCCTTCTCCCGGCTGCAGGTTTTCCGCCAGCAGGGCAATAGCCTCCGCCTCCTGCCGGGTATCGGCGGATGTGCGGTCCACGAAATAATTGGGCAGGCGGTTCCCCACGATGTCCAGGCAGGGATCCCAGAGGAGCTCCCGCTTCATAACGTAACGCAACCGGAAATCCCGTTGTACACGCATCAGGTAGGTGGCCAGGATGGTGTCCGCCAGGCTGGTGTGCCGCACCAGAAGCAGCACTGGCCGCTTGCCGAGAGGGTAATCGCCGCTTTCCACACGGAAGGTCATGGAAAACAAGAGCAGTCCCGCCCGGGCAAACCCTTGCACCCAGAGGCGCTGAAGCGCGTAATTCCAGGAGAGGAAGCGGTTGTTGCTCGCGCCGTGAACGAACCGGGTAATAAGCCAGACCAGAAAGGCTGCCGAAACGCCCAACAGTTCCCAGAGGCAATAGAACGCGACCAGGATGTAGGCGCGCAACAGAGGGAAACGCCTGTCATGCCACAGATCGATCAAGAATAGAATGCAAGCCGCCGCCGGAAACAGAACTATCACAGCCGTGCTTCCGAAGCATAACATCCCGATGCTGATGCAACGCCGTTGCCAGGCCTTTAACAAAACAACGTTTCCTTAAATTCAGTTGTAGGCCGGGTGGAGTGGAACTCATGGATAGGCCATTGATTTTCAAAACTAGTCCGAAGTAACGGCATACACGTATCATATCCATATGGCAGAACGCAACCCGCCTTCACTTATACCTTCTACGCTAAGTTATTATCCATAAAAAATGGCTGTTATAGTAGGAAGGCGGGTTGCGTTCCGCTGTTTTAAATACCCAATGCCTTTCCGTATTTTCTGGTCCCAGGAAACACACCGGTTTTCCAATAGTTTCCACTTCACCCGGCCTACATTTTTCATGAAAAAAAGAAGCCCAGGGAAACACAGTATATCATTTCTTGTGTACGTACAAACTGCAACGTACATGGACAAGCATTTATTATTGACCGGTCAGTTGGGATATACTGCAATCTGGAATTCCAATCACATCTTATAAGGAGTATCCACCATGACCCATGTATTTTCCCGACGTGCATTTATGAACAGTGTCGCCGCCGGCGCGGGCCTGATGGTCGCCGCCGCCGCAGACGACAAGACCCCCATCCAGGGCTTTGACGAGACCGCAAGCAACACCACGAAGGAAAAGGTATGGTCGCCCATTTCCGATCGTAAGGTCCGGGTGGGCCTGGTCGGCTACGGCCTCTGCAAGTTCAGTGCCGCCTTCGGGTTCCAGGACCATCCGAACGTGGAGGTTGTTGCCGTGAGCGACCTGTTCCCGGACCGCTGTGCGGAACTCGCCAAGGTGACGCACTGCGAAAAGACCTACCCCTCGCTGGAGGAACTGGTCAAGGACCCCGATATCGAGGCGGTATTCGTGGCCACCGACGCGCCCAGCCATTGTCGTCATTGTATTGACGTGCTCCAGCACGGTAAACATGTTGCATCGGCCGTGCCGGCCGTGTACGGTTCCCTTGAGGACGCGGACAAACTGTTTGAGGCGGTCAAGGCCTCCGGGCTGAACTACATGATGTTCGAGACCAGCGCCTTCCGGGACGATTGCTATGCCATGCGCACCCTGTTCAACGCGGGGGCATTAGGTACGCTGGTATACTCAGAGGGTGAGTATTACCACTACCTGGACAAGCCGCTGGATTCCTACAAGGAATGGCGCAAAGGGTCTCCCCCACTTTGGTACCCCACGCATTCCACGGCCTATTACGTCTGTGTTTCCGGCGGCAGTTTCACGGAAGTATCCTGCCTGGGCATGAAAGGGACCATGGACTACCTCGAGCCGGCGAACAATGCCTATGGAAATCCGTTCGGTACGGAGGTCGCCCTGCTGCGCACCAGCGAAGGCGGCATGTCGCGCATGACCATGAGTAAAGACACGCCCGGGCTGTGCGGTGAAATCGGCCGTGTACGCGGGACCAAAGGTTCCATGACGGGCATGAACTACGAAGGGCTCGCCGATATTTCCGCCATTGACCTCGCAAAGCCGCCCCTGCCGTCCACCGTCGATGCCGGCGGCCATGGCGGTTCCCACGGGTATCTGTGCGAGGAATTCATCCATTCCATTATTCAGGAGCGCAAACCGCTGATAGACATTGCTTGGTCGCTCAATATGACCGTCGCCGGCATTGTCGCCCACGCCTCCGCACTGAAGGACGGGGAATTGATGAAGGTGCCGCAATACACTTTTTAGGTACCGGACGGACATTCTCAATTCCCCTGACCCAGCCCATGGTGAAATCACTGGTTAACATGCTAGAATACGGCGCTTCTCTATAGGAGGAATGATTCCATGTGGTCATTAAATACCATTGATTACGCAGTGATACTGGGATATCTCGGAGCGCTGGTGGTGCTGGGCCTTGCGCTGGAGCGCATGGCTTCCAAAAGCTTGGACGATTATTTTATCGGGGGGCGCCGGCTTCCCT
>JAKLHG010000446.1 GCA_022710255.1 Candidatus Hydrogenedentota bacterium | reverse complement strand
CGGAAGTGTCCGGCCCCCCGGTGGTGCAGGCCCAGGCGCAGTGCGCGTTGTGCCCCAGCACGGGCGCGGGGGAGCCTGCGATGAAATAGCCGCAGAGGTCCTCCGAATTTGTGTGGATACGCGCCTCATAAAATACGGCCATGCCTTCCCAACCGAGGTGCGGGTCGGTCATGAGGACGGGGCAGCCTTCCGCCGAGCGTGACGGCGCGACGGCGAAGGCGTTCGAGCCGAAGGGCGGCGCGTCCTGCTTACGGTTTACTTCATCCTGCAGCACGCCGAGCGGCCACTGGAGCAGCATGGTGCGTCCGATGGCCGCGCACTGCCAGCCGTGGAGTTCCACGGCGCAGTCAAGTCGCTTTTCGGGATGCTCCGCGACATAGGCCTCCACCCCCCGCATGAAGTTGTCGCAAAGTTGCCGGATGTGTTCCGGTGCGGTCTGCCAGTAACGCTCGCAAACCTCCGCGTTCTTGAATACGCGCAGGTAATAGTCCTGTTCGGCAAACTCCTCGCCGAAAGCCGCGGCCATCGTGCCCACCGCCGTGCGCACATTCCGGTAAATATCTTCGAGCCGGTCCTCGGCCTGGGCATACCCCAGGGCATACGCCGCATCGGCCCAGGTATCGGCGTACACGTGCGGCACACCCCAGGTGTCGCGATACAGGGTTACTTTTTTCGGCGCGGCCGAGGCCGCAGCCGCCAATAGCACCATTGCCAGAACCCCGATAACAACTATCCGTGCAAATTTCATCTCGTTTCTCCTTGCGAACCGGAAAGCAAAACGCTTCCCTCTGGGAATACATTGCAGTACGATGTGGCTTCTGATTATAACAAGATAGGGACGGAATCGGAAGTTGACAATGTCGCGGATCGATCCTTAAGTGTACGTTCCTGGGAACGAGGGGCACCGCCGCGAAAGTCTTGTCAACCCCCGGTGGTCATGACGTACTCCGGATGTCCTGTATGCGTGTCCACCTGTTCACTGGTAATCCTAAATCCGTGTGCCAGGTAGAACTGACATGCCGCCCGGTTCTCTTTGTATACCAGTACGGTCAGTATCGTCCTCCGCGCCACCGCGTGGGCCAGCAACGCCTTTCCTACACCCCGGCGTTGATGCTCCGGTGCGACAAAGAGTGCGGCGAGGATGTTGCCACACAGCGAATAGAAACCGGAAAGGACTGCGCCCTCTGCATATACATACGTTTCTGATGCCGGGATATAGACCGTGCGCATGGTTTTGACGTGTGATTCCCAGAAGGAAGGCGCCACGAAATCATGAGCCTGCAGGGAGGCGGCAAGCCAGATATCAAGCACCGCATCCATGTCATTATCTTTAATCTGTCGTATCATTCTGGCCCCGTATTTTCAGAAAATATGAACAAAAAGCAGTCTGCCATGCGTTTTCATCCTATACTATCGGTCGCTCCGCGTAATGTGACATTCCGCAACAATTATATCCGTCTGCGTCCCTCCGCGCACACCGGTTTCCGTCTATTCTTCCACAATATTGAAACCAGATTGCGTCGTGCCTTGCACTGACGGCGAATAACACTCGGCTGTTTCGTAATCCTATTGCGCACGTACTCAAAAAACATGACCACGTTTATTCCGAGACAAAGAAACTGTCTCCAAACCTATGTTTTCGCCATTTTAAAGTGTTGTAAAATGTCCCCTGTAACTCCGGTCGCTTAATCCGGGATATTTTCATAATCTCTTCAACTTGGGAAAATGGGGATATCACCCAACTGTAGAGGGCTCGGGGGTAGGGATCGCGCCGGCAGTGCCCACCGTTATTTTCTCCGCTTGTGATTCGCCCTTTCCTTTTCTGGTATCATTATCGTTAGAGTCTTTACAGTTTCACGTATTACAACATGGGATAACGCGTCATGGCCGTGCTTTACTCCTGGAATGTCAACGGATTGCGCGCAGTACTGAAAAACGGCTTCATGGACTGGTTCCAGCAGACACGCCCGGATATCCTGTGCCTGCAGGAAACGCGCCTGCTCCCGGAAGAAGCGCCGCTCGCCTTGATTGAGGCGGAAGGTTACCAGAGTTTTTGGAATCCGGCGCTCAAGCGGGGCTACAGCGGCACGGCAACCTTCAGCCGGGTTCCCCCCGAGGCGGTTTCCACGCTCGACATGCCCGAATTCGACGAGGAGGGGCGCGCCCAACTGCTGTACTTCAAAGAGTTTGTCCTGGTCAACACCTACTGGCCCAACAGCCAGGAGGAACGGAAACGGCTGCCGTACAAACTGGCGTTCTGCACGGCCATCGGCAAGGCGCTGGACAAACTGGTGAAATCGGGGCGCCATGTGATTATCTGCGGTGATTTCAATATCGCCCATACGGAAATCGATCTCGCACGGCCCAAACAGAACGAGAACAATGCCGGCTATTACGTCGAGGAACGCGAGGCCATGACGGACTTTCTTGCGCGGGGATATGTGGATGTGTTCCGCAGGTTATATCCCGACACAATCGCCTATACCTGGTGGTCCTACCGGGGCCAGGCGCGGCCTAAGAACATCGGCTGGCGCCTGGACTATCATTGCATAGACGAGGCGTTTTTATCCCAAGTGAAGGATATACGCATCTGTGACAATGTAACGGGCTCCGACCATTGTCCGGTGGCATTGACGCTTAAAACAATCTCACGGAAACGGGGAAAGTAAAGGTGAAACACCTGCGTGCCATACTAAGAATCCTTCTCCTCGTCACCTTTTCCCTGGTGATGTTGCTGGCGCGCCTGGCGGTCTGGCCTACAGCCCTGGTCTCAAGAAAAACAGACCGGCACCTGCGTCGTGTTTTGCTTCGCTTCTGGGCGCTGGTGTTCGCATTTATTTCGGGTGTCCATGTCAGGACCAAAGGTCCGAAGCCCAAGGCGCCCTTTTTCCTGGTCATGAATCATGTGACATACTTTGACATGCTCGTCCTCGCGCGGGAAACAGGCTGTATATTTGTGTCACGGGAAGACGTGCAACATTGGCCGCTCTTCGGTTTTGTCGCCAAGTCGCTCTATATCATTTTTATTGACCGCGCCCTGAAGCGGGACACGGTCCGGGTAAACGGCCTTATCCGTGAAACCGTACTCGAGGGGGACGGCATAGGCATCTTCGCCGAGAGCCACGTCTCGTGCGGGCTGACCGTGGAACCGTTCAAATCCCCCCTGCTCCAGTCGGCCATCGATCTGGGCATGCCGGTGCATTATGCGGCACTGAACTATCGCACGCCGGAAGGTTCACCCCTCGAAGGGGAAATTGTAAGCTGGTGGCGACCGGAACCTTTTTACGTGCATCTGTACCGGTTTCTGAAATATCCCGGCGTCACCGCCACGCTCCGCTTTTGTGACACGCCTCTGTTCGACGAGGACCGTAAATCACTCGCCCGCCGCCTCCACGCCGGGGTGCTTGCCAAATTTACCCCGTTACGCCAGGCCGCCGTGGTCTATGCGGAATCCCGGTTTCCGATTGAGGTCCCCGAGCCTGCGGGTCGATGCCGGGGGGACTTCCGGGAACCCTTCGCCAGAGAGGATGTCTCTGTGGAATGACCGGCACCGGCAGGATGTTTGGCTCCCTGTCGGCCGGCATGATACCATAATTTTTCCATGAACACCCTGTCCTACGATAGCCGCGAGGAACGCCGGTTTATACGGCTGGCGCCGGACCTGATCCGCGCCCGTCAACTCCTGTTCGATCTCGTCTGGAAAGACCTGCGCGTCCGGTACCGGTACGCGGCGCTCGGATTCTTATGGACCATCATCGAGCCGCTGGCCTTCACCTTGATTTTAACCTTTGTTTTCGAATTTGTCCTGGCGGACCGCGCGGCAGCCGTCCGGTCGGATGCCGCGCCTCCTTATGCGGTGATGCTCCTGTGCGGTCTGA
>JAKLHG010000445.1 GCA_022710255.1 Candidatus Hydrogenedentota bacterium | reverse complement strand
CGCAAGAGAAAACCATGAACGATATACTTAACCCTGAATCACGCCGGAGGCTGTCCCAGATTTTTTGAGGGTGTGGGGTATAAGACCGAAAAAATACGGTACAGTTCCCGCCGCTTGGTTATGCGCAACCTCAAAGTATAAAATATGTAGCATTGCGTTTCTAGCGACGAACAATAACTTATAATTTGCGGCGGGAACAGTCCCATTTTTTCTATTGCACATTGTTGTAGGGGCTATAAGACCTATATGTCATTTCACCGGTTATCTACAGCGGCTGCGACAGCACCACAGACTTCTACCTGATTTTTTCTGTCCTTCCTGTCCTTTGCGTCCTTTCGGTCCTTTATATTCTTTTAACGTGAAAGCCGACACAGAAAACTATGTATGTTAATCTTGCGCGACACGATGCCCGCAGCACGGGGAATCGCGCAATATAACCGCTCGCAACGTGCCCATGAATCCCCATAAAAACGGGGATTTACACCATACATCCCCGTGGCGTAAAAAAAGAGCTTGACATTCAGACTGGTTTGTGGTACAAACTAGTTAGAGTCAGTTAAGGATGCTGGCCCAAAGAACAGTTGAAAATGGCTGTAGACGGTTTAGAAACCGATGGGGTGACTCCCAATATGCTGCAGGATTTTCACAACGAGAGGAGGTGACAAAGAAATGAAGAAACTTGGTTTAGTGCTTACAGTGATGGTCGCGTTAGCGGGCGTTGCGTATGGAAGTTCTCTGGCCATTCCCTGGTTCGTAGACAATGCGTTACCGGGTGCTGGCTGGCCGCCGGCCGCGAAGAACACCACCCTGATCTACCTGAAGAACAACACGGATGACGTCTTGGTTGCTGAAATCACGTATTACAGCGCCGAAGGTGCGAACCTGGGCCCGGAATATCCGGCCAACACGTTCGCCATCGACCCGAAGGCGTCTGTGGCCTTCCGTCCGGTCGCTACTGACCCGAACGCGGACATCGGTGGCACAATGAATGGCCTTGAAGCCGCAGCGGGTATAGCCATTCCCAACCGTCCGGTGGATGTGGACCCCAAGTCCAACGGCTCCGCGACGATTTCGTGGACCGGCGGCCCGACCGATCTGCAAGGCATGCTTGCCACGACCAGCATGGCGCTGTCCTATGCGCACTTGCTGCCTCCGGGAACATGATGAATTCTTAACGCAATCAAATTTGCAGTATTACATGAGGCAAGAATGTTGTGAGACATGCTTGCCTCGTTTTTTTTATGTTGTAGGGTTGTGATTGTGTTTTTGGGTGGGGATGCGCCATAATCAGGGGTGTAAAGGACTTAAGGGACGTAAAGGACATCAAGGACGTGAAGGACTTTATGTACCGCCGGTTTTTTAGCGCGCCATAGTATTGGATGGGGCGTTCCGCGTGGTATCGTTTTTTAAGGTAGAACTTTTAGTGGATAGACGACGATGGACTTGAAACAACAGCCCCTGAACGTGCTTGTGCTTGCCGTTGGCGGCAATGTCAGCCAGGGCATTTTGAAAGCCCTGGCGGCGTGCTCCCTGACCTGCCGCGTTATTGGCACGGACTTGGATGCGCTGCAGATGGGATTGTATACCGTAGACCGAGGGTATATTGCTCCCCATGCCACGGCTCCGAAATTTCTTGATTGGCTTGTATCCTTATGCAACCAGGAGTCCATTGATATCATCTTGAGCGGTTGTGAGCCCGTGCTGCGTGTGCTTGCCCCGGTGCGGGAACTAATTGAATCCGCTACGGGCGCCGTGTGTTTTGTTTGCCCGCCGGAGGTCTGGACGACTTGCGATGACAAGCTGCTCACGTGTGAATGGCTGCGAGGAAAGGGTTTCACCTTTCCTGCGCATGCGGCCTCTGAAGACCGTGACGGTTTGAATCAACTTGTTGAAAAACACGGCTATCCCCTGATCGCAAAACCGCGTATCGGCGGCGGGGCTTATGGCGTTATAACCGTTCAAGATGACGATGACTTGGAATATATCTCCCGAAAAAAAGCCTACGTGGTCGAAGAATATCTGGGCGCAGACGACCAGGAATATACCGCCGGTTGCTTCTGCGATCGCAATGGTAATTTATGTGGCAGCATTGTTATGTGGCGGGAATTGCTTGCTGGGACCACGTACCGGGCGGTGGTGGGGGACTATCCCGCGGTAAAGCGGGAAGCGGAGCGGATTGCGGGGGCGTTGCGTTGCCCAGGACCATGCAATATCCAGATACGCATGACGGACCGGGGCCCCGTCTGTTTCGAAATCAATCCGCGTTTTTCCGGCACCACTCCCATCCGCGCCGCACTGGGATACAACGAGGTGGAAGCCGTGCTGCGTCATTTCCTGCTGAAGGAAACCCCCGTGGTCTTGCCGAATGTTACCCGCGGCATTGCCCTGCGATATTGGAATGAGCTGTATGTTGCGCCCGAACTTTGCGAAAAAGTGCGGCAAGCGGGCGCCGTCAGCGTCGGGTCGGACAACGGTGTCCACATCGAACCCTATGGAATGCGGTAATGCGTATCCTTGTAACCGGAACCAGCGGCCACATCGGCGGCGCCGTCGTCAACCTGCTTTGTCAAGAGGGGCATGAGGTCGTTGGCATCAGCCGCACGGAAAACCCGGCTCTTCCGGAAGCGGTGCAGCAGTACTCCCTGGATATCACCAACCCTGCATTTGTAGAAAAGACAGTGCAGGACGTGGGGGCGTGCGAAGCCATTGTGCATGCCGCAGCCAGCATAAAAGACGATTCGCACAGTGAAGAAATGATGCAGGTAAACTACGCAGGCTCCCTGAATCTGTTGCGCGCGGCGAAAAAACTCCAAGCCAGATGTTTCCTTTATCTTTCCAGTTTAAGCATTCTGGGCACGCCCTGTAAACATCCCATCACCGAGGCACATCCCCTGACCCCCCGCACCGGCTATGCCCTATCAAAACTCGTCGCCGAACACGAAATACTAGAAGGCGTCACCGACAGCCTGCGCACAATCTCGCTGCGCATCTCGTCCCCGGTAGGCCCGGGGTTGCGCCACCGTTGTATATTTCGTCTTTTCGTGGAACGCGCCCTTGAAAATGCCCCCCTCCAGATACACGGGACAGGCGCCCGACGACAGGACTATGTGGATGTTCGCGATATCGCCCAAGGCATACTGCAGGCAGTATGTTCAGATTGCCGTGGAATTTATAATCTGGGTTCTGGCGTCCCCGCATCCAATCTCGAACTCGCGCAGCGGTGTATACAAACCCTGCGCTCTTCCTCTGAAATCGTTATGACGGGCGAGAACGACCCTGACGACCAGGTGTGCTGGGACTTGTCTATCGCCAAGGCGGCCCGTGATTTTGGCTATAGGCCCCGGTTTACTCTGGAACAAAGCATTGCGGACCTGGCCGCCGAGATTCAAGGCTAAAAACAAGGGGCACAAAAGACATCAAGGACAGTCAGAACCCTTAGTGCTGGAGCCCGCGCTCCTGCATAGCGGTGTCCTTTAAGTCCTTTGCGTCCTTTTGGTCCTTTTTTAATCGAAGTTTTTCACTCTTCAATGGCCTTTTTTCAAGATTAAATCGCCGGGGTTTGCCCGCACGATCGGATATGCCGGACATCCTCACTTTGACTTGACCGGCCATTGCCTGCTATACTGCGTTCCCCTTACACTTTCACCTTGTTTTAAGGGGAATTTGTTTTTATTGGGGCGTCGCCAAGTCGGTAAGGCACCAGATTTTGGATCTGGCATTCGTTGGTTCGAGTCCAGCCGCCCCAGCCATTATATTGTCAGGAGTGTGCTTGCTTCCAACCCGAGAGGAAAGGTGCGGCATCGTGGATTTCACCAACAGCATGAAGATATTCAGCGGCAGTGCGTCCAGGCAATTGACCCAGGGCATTTGCCGGCATCTGGGTATTGCGCAGGG
>JAKLHG010000444.1 GCA_022710255.1 Candidatus Hydrogenedentota bacterium | reverse complement strand
CGCGAAAAACCGGAATTACGCGTTGTTTGTGGATTCTTGAACTAAACCAGAACATAACGCTCCTCTTGGTAACATAATTGATTGTCAGCGAAATGGCGTTAAGCGCCTAATAAGCCTTTGATACAAGAGTTGGCGCTTGCAGCCTGCCATATTCCGGGGACCTTTAAAAAAACACCGTCATCAGGGCAAGCCCTTTTGATGCTGGAAATGCCGTTGGATAGGATACCCAGTCAACATGCCCGTCCAGGTATAAGACATTGGCACCCCCGGGAACATGGTTAAAATCCGCATTGCCGTTGACGGATGCGGAAACGAGGTCCCACATCACGGGCAGTCCGCTTTCCGCCAGCGCCATTTGCCCCGGCGCATTTACATCCGTAATGAGGAACCGGGCGATGCCATCGGTAAACCTTAACAATTCGGACCGGTCCGCATTGCCCACGGGCAGATTTGGCGGTGATGCCAGCGCGGAGATGAGGCCATGCTTCATCTCATCCTCAAGGTCCGCATCCAAAACGTTGTCGTTGTCCGGATTTTTGTCGCCCAACGGCCCCTGCAGAAAAGATTCCCCTTCCATGTAGGAAATCATGACCATGAGATACACCAGCTGGGCCGGCAGCCGGGCGGCCCCGGGCGCCCCGAAAAAGGAGGCGTCTATGGAGGGATCGGTATCCTCACCCTTGTCAATGACGTACCCGTAATACAGATAACTGGCATCCGCGCGGGACGGCAGTCCCGCATAAGGGCAGTACTGGCCCGGGAGCGCCTCGATAACCTGCAAGGGGTCATCGTCACTCGCGTCCGGGTCCGAAGGGCAAACCAGCACATTGAGGTCGGTCAGGTAATCGGGGTACAACCCTGTGATTTTCGGGGAAAGGGCCGCCCGCGCGTCGCCCTCGGTGCATCCCGCCGGCGTGGCCTCGCCCCAGGGCTCATCGGCATGCACCCGTGGATACCGCCCCTTCGATTCATCGGCGTAGAGGGCGAATATGGTGCCCAGCTGCTTCAGGTTGTTCTGGCAAGATTTGCGCCGTGCCGCTTCCCGCGCCCGTGCCAAGGCGGGCAGCAGAATGGCGGCGAGGATGCCGATAATGGCGATGACCACCAGCAGTTCGATCAATGTGAATCCATGTCGTTTCATTTAATGCCTTGTCCTTTATTTCTTCCGAATGTCGTAAGCAATTACCGCATCCCCGTGCCGGATAAACAGCAGGCCGTGGGCAATCGTGGGATGCGCCCAATGTTTGTCCGTACCTGCGGTTACCTGCAACTGTCCTTGGATGTCCAGTCCTTCCGGGCTTGGCTTAATCAGCGAAACCACGCCCTTTCGCGGGCCTTCATACACATACAGCATACCGTCCGCGTACACGGTGTCCGCCTGGGATATCTTCTTTTCATCCCACATGACCTCGCCCGTCGCCAGTTCCAGGCAGACCAGACTATTGCGTTGGGCGCCGCCATAGATATAGCCGTCCACCAGCACCACGCCATGATGCTGGCAGTCAAGCGTCTTATCGGTCCACGCTTCCGTCACTGCGCCGCCGTCGTCCGACAGTTTCAGCGCAACACCGCCGGATTTGTAACCGCTCGAACAATACAACAGCCCGTTCCCGTATACGGGAGACACGGCATTAATATCATACTCCGTACGGTGCTCGTGATGCCACAGCAATTTTCCCGTGCCCGGGTCCATGCCCAGCACCTGCGTGGCGGTCATGGTGACCAGGATGCGGTGCCCGTTGTGGGTGATAATGACCGGGGAACAGTAGGAAGCCCGGTCCCGGATGTCGTTCATGGCCCATACGGTATCCCCGGTCATCTTGTTCAACGCCACGACCACCCCGTCATTGCCGCCCGGCGTACAAATAACGGTATCGCCCTCGAGCAGCGGGGATTCCGCCAGGGACCAGGTGATGTTTTCTCCGCCGAAGCGCTCTAGGATATTGACTTGCCAAAGCCCCTTCTGTTGGCTGACATCCAGGGCATACAGGACGCCCAGACCGGAGAGCAGGTAGGCCCGGTCGCCGTCAATGGTGGGCGTGGACCGGGGGCCGGGCGCCTGGGCGTCCGGCGTTTCAGGGCCGTAGACGATCCGGCCTGTCTTGTTCCCCTGCAGGTCCAGGATGAACAAACGCCCTTGTCCCTCTTCGTCCATGCCGGTCACAAAAAGGCGCTCCCCGGCGACGGACACTGATGAAAATCCCTCGCCAATGCCCTCGGCAATCCAGGCCACCGGCGGTCCGCCTTCTGGCCAGGAGGACAGCAGTCCTGTCGCGGTAAAGTGCCCGTCACCCGATGGCCCGCGGAAACGTGGGCTTTCCGCAAGGCTGGTGACGGCGATAAGCAGCGAAATCAGTATGGCTAACACGGTATATTTCATCTCAAAGTCACTCCTTGAAAATAAGATAGATCATTCACGTCCAACCGGGTAAGTGTACTGTATGAATCGTAGGTTGCTCAACTATGCTGATCCCTCCCAGATGCGAGCGGCGAAAAGGGCTGCCCGTTACCATTCCACGCAAAGTTGATGTCACCTTCGTAAATCTGTTAGCGTTTAGAACGCTTTTGGGCGTGGACAGGTGCCGGATAACTCAGGTTGTACTACGCTTATCCGTGCAAAAAGACGCCAAAGGTGGTTTCGGGACGGTTGTGTGCCCTTAGGTCCGTCTATTTTTCTTAAGTCACCAACCCGGGTAACGGCGTATACCTTTTTGTACGTAAAGACCGTTCAGCCCGGCGTACGTGGGGAGCAACGCATGAGTACAACTTTGGAACCGAGGCTGTTAAGCGGCAATCAGGCGGTTGCCTGGGCTGCCCTGCATCTGGGCGTGTCCCTGGGCACCGGATACCCCGGTACGCCGTCCACGGAGATTCTGGAGAATTTTTCCCTGTTGGGCGGCCGGGCGCAATGGGCGCCTAATGAGAAAGTGGCGCTTGAAGTGGGTATTGGCGTTGCTTACGGCGGTGCACGCGCCCTGGTGACGATGAAACACGTGGGCGTCAACGTGGCGGCGGACCCGCTCTTCACCGTGGCCTACACGGGCGTGGAGGGTGGCCTCGTCCTGGTGTCGGCCGACGACCCCGGCCTGTCCTCCAGCCAGAATGAACAGGATAACCGGCGCTATGCCGTGGCGGCGAGCGTCATGATGATTGAACCGGGGGACGCCCAGGAAGCCTATGATTTCCTCTTCGATGCCTTCGCCCTCTCGGAAACTTGGAATCTGCCAGTGATGTTTCGCATGACAACCCGGGTATGCCACTCCCGGGGCATTGTGACGCCGCGCGCGCCGTTGCCCCAGGCAAAGCCGCCCCGTTTCGTGCGCAACCGCGCCGCCTATGTCATGATCCCGGGATACGCGGGCCCGGCCCACCGGCGGATGCGCGCCAAAATGGCGCAGATCCTCGAGTGGAACGAAACCTCCCCGCTGAACAAGGTCTATGAAGGCGACACCTCCCTGGGCATCGTGACTGCAAGCGTGGCCTTCCAGCATGCCCGCGAAGCCGCACCGGACGCGAGCATCCTCAAACTCGGCATGACCTACCCGCTGCCCCTTGAGCGGATAAGGCAATTTCGGAACACTGTGGACCGCTGCGTGGTCATCGAAGAGGGCGACCCTTACATGATGGATGCCATGCGCGCCGCGGGCATCGAATGCGAGGGCAAGGCGGAGATGTACCGCTTCGGCGAACTGAATGTCGCCCGTGTGGCACGCATTCTTGCCGGCGATGTTTCTGCCGAGCCGGCCCCCACGCCGGGCAAACCGCCGGCGTTGTGTTCGGCCTGCCCGCACCGCGTCGGTTTCGAGGTGCTTTCCAGATTGCAGTGCATCGTCGCCGGCGACATCGGCTGTTACAGCCTGGGCGTGTTGCCCCCGTTCGAGGCCATGGATACCTGCGTCTGCATGGGA
>JAKLHG010000443.1 GCA_022710255.1 Candidatus Hydrogenedentota bacterium | reverse complement strand
ATCGGCGCCAATATAGAAACTATCGTGCCCTTCCAGGCGCTTTTGCCAGCGGACGGGATCATGATGCTTCAGAATGGCCTGGGCCAGCAGCATGCCCACTGCCTTGCCGCCGATCATGCCCGTGCCGATGGTGCGCCGCCCGATATCAAGCATGTCCTCCAGGGTCAGGTAGGTGCGGGCCAGCGACAGGATGCGCGTGTCACGGGAAATGGCCATACGCAGAAGTTGTTCAAACAGCAGGGACGCATATTCACTGTGCAGTCCCTCGGGCGGTCCAAGCAGCAGGTCCTGCGCCTGAAGAAAGGCCTTGTTCCAGGCATCCAGGGGACGTACCGCGCAGCCAACGGCAGAGGGCGGCGTGTCGCGCAATACCCGGGTAATGGTATGGCTTTCCGAGATGGGTTGGAACACCTCGTCACGCCAGAGGTGCAGCATATGCATGGTCGGTGAAAAACGCTGCTGCGTTTTCAGCGGGCGCAGGTACAGTTCGTCCTCATGCCGGTACACGTCCGCCATGACCTGTGCCGTCTCGCGAATGGGCATCACGGCTTCATTCGAATGGCGGTCGCGCATAAGCGCGAAGTACGCGATGTCGCCCCGGTCGTACAGGTAGGGACATGTGAGCATGAAAAAATTACAGAGCATCTGGTCGCTGTACCAGGTCTCCGCCAGGCTTGAAAGGGAATCGAACACATAATACGCATCACGGGGAGTTTGTTCAATGGCGTCATGTACCGCATCGAGAAACGACTCAAAACCCTGTCGCGGATCCAATTCATAGGTCGTTAAGCCGCTGGAAAACGCATCCGGTTCCACAATGGGCGGATGGTTCGCGTAACGCAGGTAGACCACGGCCCGTCCCGACTTGATGCCGTGAGCGCAGTACGGCAGCGCAAAGGCACGGTAATCTTCCACGTGGGCGACGCGCCAGACCAGATTATCGCCCGCAATCAAACCGCGCAATAACTGGTCCAGTTCAGGCAGCCCGGTGCTTAAATCCGTCCTTTTCACTGCATCCTGGTTCCTTCTGCTGGTTCTTACGCGGGCCCCGTCTTGCGGTAAAAAAAACGCGGCGGCCGCTATATTACGCCCTGGTCGAGCATGGCATCGGCCACCTTCACAAACCCGGCGATGTTCGCGCCCATGACATAATTGCCCGGCTTGCCATAATCCGCGGCCGCTTCGGCCGCCTGCGTATGGATGGCCATCATTATCTCCTGGAGTCGCCGGTCAACCTCTTCCCGCGTCCAGTTGGTATGCTGCGCGTTCTGGGCCATTTCCAGGCCCGACACGGCTACGCCGCCGGCATTGGCCGCCTTGCCCGGCCCGTAAAGCAAGCCGTTTGCGAGAAAAACATCCACGCCTTCCGGGTCTGTCGGCATATTGGCGCCCTCGGCTACCAGGGTACATCCCTGCTTCACCAGCAAGGTGGCGTCCGCACCGGTAATCTCATTTTGCGTGGCCGAAGGGAAAGCACAATCGCATGGAATAGCCCAAGGCCGCTTATCTTCCAGATACAACGCCTTGGGGTACCGCTCGGCATAATCCTTGATACGGCGGCGGTATACGTTCTTCAATTCCATAATATAGGCCAATTTTTCCTGGTCAATACCGTCCGGATCGTGAATGGTGCCGTTGGAATCCGACATGGATACGGGCTTTGCACCGAAATCGAGCAGCTTTTCCACTGTATACTGGGCTACATTGCCGGAACCGGACACGGCGCACACCTTTCCTTCCAGTGTGTCGTCCCGCGTGGCCAGCATGTTCTGTGCGAAATAGACCGCGCCGTATCCCGTCGCTTCGGGCCGGATCAACGAACCGCCCCAGGTGACGGCCTTGCCTGTCAGCACCCCGGTAAATTCATTGCGCAGGCGTTTGTATTGTCCAAAAAGATAACCGATCTCGCGTCCGCCCACGCCGATGTCCCCTGCGGGAACGTCGGTGTTCGGTCCGATATGGCGTGCCAGCTCCGTCATGAAGGATTGGCAAAAACGCATGACTTCGTTATTACTCTTGCTCTTCGGATCAAAATCCGAACCGCCCTTGCCGCCGCCCATGGGCAAAGTCGTCAGCGAGTTCTTAAATACCTGCTCAAATCCCAGAAATTTTAAAATGCCCAGGTAGACGGTGGGATGAAAACGCAGCCCGCCTTTGTATGGGCCGATGGCACTGTTGAATTCAATACGCATGCCGCGGTTCACCTGAATCCGGCCCTTGTCATCGGTCCAGGGCACACGGAAAATAAGTACCCTTTCCGGTTCCACCAACCGTTCGAGAATGCGGTTTTCTTCATACTCCGGGTGCCGCTCCAGCACCGGTTCCAATGTTTCAAGGACTTCTTTGACGGCCTGGTGAAATTCAGGTTCCGCCGGATTCTTTTTCACAACCATTTCATATACGGAGGTACTGTACGACACGGGGGATCTCCTTCGGCCGTTATTCCCGGCACACAACCACATGTTATCGCAACTGTTTCAAGGGGCATGCGATTTGACCTTAACCGGAACCTTGCATCCGATTCAGCGGAAGTATACCGTGCCTGCACAGGGAAATTCAAGAAACGTATCTTTAAGAAGCCCCCTTATTTACAAGGGTATCCGATGATCATTCCGCAAGGGGCCACCATTTCAGAAAACAGCGCATAAATTTCAAAACGCTAATATACGGCAATTTTGCCGGATAATGATACCAAGCAGTACCGACTATTCCCCGGGAACGACTTTGTTGGGCGGCACGCGCCCTGCAAGGGCGGCCACAATATTTTCTGCCGCCATGCGCGCCATGGTCCCCCGGGTTTCCACGGTTGCGCTCCCCAGGTGGGGCAGTAAAAACGCGCGTTCTTCAAGAAGAAGCCCCCGGTACACGGACGGTTCGTATTCGTACACATCCAGCCCTGCTGCATCGATCAGGCCTTCATGGAGTGCGGCGCACAAGTCTTCTTCCTTTACCACAGGTCCGCGGGATGTATTTACCAGCATCGCCGTCCGTTTCATTTGCCGGAATTCGTTTATGGTGAAGGCGTGCCGTGTCTCCGGTGTCAATGGGCAATGGATGGACAAGATATCGGCGTTTCGCAACAGGACATCTTTCTCCACCCTGCGGGCGGCCAGGTGCTGCTCTGTTTCTTCATCCAGGAATTTGGCGTCGTGGTAAAGAATGGTCATATCAAAACCGCGCGCCCGGCGCGCGACTGCCCGGCCGATGCGGCCCATGCCGAAAATTCCCAGGGTTTGTCCGTACACGGACCTGCCGAGAAACTGCAGGGGCCCCCAGCCGTCCCAGTGCCCGGCGCGCAGACAGCGCTCTGCTTCCCCTGCGCGCCGCGCCGCGCCGAGGATAAGCGTCCAGGCGAGGTCGGCCGTGGCTTCGGTGAGCACACCCGGCGTATTGGTGACCTGTATTCCCCGAGCCGTGGCGGCATCCAGGCTGATATTGTCGTATCCTACCGCCATGTTGGCAATGACCTTCAAATCCCGACCGGCCGCGTCCATGGCTTCGGCATCCAGTTTTTCGGTGACGGTGCTCAGAATGGCGTCGGAGCCCGCTATGAAATCCAGCAGCGCGTCCCGCGCCATGGCGCTGTCTTCTTCACAAAGACGGATGTGCTCCCGCCCATAAGCATTGATGAGTACTTCCACGCCCGCTTCAGGGATACGGCGAGTAACGGCGATTTTCATGAAAGATTCCTTCTGAAATAAGAGGTGGCCGGCCATTGCACCGACCGCTGTGGATAGAGTTGCAGAGTATGCTTAAGGGGCTTGGGTGTCTTATCCCGCTCAAGCGCCTGTCCACCGGGCTTTCTTGCTTAGCAGGCCTTCAATAATCAGGTCCGTGGCCTCGTCTTCGGTAAGCCCGCGGCTGAGCAGCGTCTGGAGTTGCCTTGAATCCACGCTGCCGATGGCGGCTTCATGGGTGA
>JAKLHG010000442.1 GCA_022710255.1 Candidatus Hydrogenedentota bacterium | reverse complement strand
CACGATTTACGAAACCCAGTACATGCGAAGCGGTGTCCCCCTGGGGATAATTCCGGACCGACTCGTTCACAAGGTACAGTACCCTCCCTTCGAAGTTAATAAGCGCTTCCAGGTCGGATTCTGATTTGCCCATGAGCCAGCGCTTTACCGGAAATCCCTCGCGCACTTTCCCCTTTTTGGACGTCTTCGCCAAGCATGGCAGTATCTCTTCCTCCGACATGCCGAGGTGCTGCTGCAGGTGGCTGATAAGCTTTGCCCGATTTTCATCCGTGACTTTGCGGGGGTCGACATACAAGGACGGTGCCGGGATATCGCATGCCAGGATCTTGGAGCTGCGGTCAAAGATGCGGCCGCGCGGTTCTTGTACATAAAGTGTGCCCGTGCGTAACTCGAGTTCTTTCTTGAGATTGTCTCCCGGCAAGACCCAAATCTGAAACAGCCGCAGAAAAATAATGATGAATATGGCAAGAAAGGCGGGGAATATCCATTGGAGCCTGCGGCGATGTATTTCGGACAGTTGAAAATTCATTTGCCGGGCGGATACGCAATATTTGGAATCGGGATCCTCTTTCATCATAACTGCCTCCTTGTGTTGATGGGTGAACGCCTTTGTTATCCTTCAGAGTTAAGCCGGGAAACACCTGGTGTACTTTAAAGCGATGTCATCATGTCCTCAACGGTCAGCAGCGCCAAATCCGGATCTTTTTCGATGGGGGCTGCTCCCTGTTCCGCCGCGATGGGGGAAATGCCGGCATCCGCCGGAACCGTTATCTCATAGGTTTCCATAAGGGGCGTCAGAAGCATTCCCTGTTCCAGGCTTTCCTTTGCTTCTGGAGGTGCTTCGACAGGGGATGACGGCAGGTTTTTCGGAATTTGCGGCGACGGGCCTTTGGACAGGGTCAAGGTTATGGTTTTGGGCGCTGCTTGCGCGGTTTCAAATTGATTCGCATGCGTGACAGGAAGCCGTTTCTGGATTTCACGGTACGTCACGGTATGATATTGGTGCATATCCGGATCTGTCAATCCCATGCGCTGCGCCTCTGAGGTTAAACGGTCGATATTGGTCAATTGGGCAAGGCGCGAGGTCAGGCCGACAAGTCGGTTTTCCAGCATCCGGCTTTCATCATACAACTGGCCAATCTCATAATCTTTGACTTGTTCCTGAACGTTAATCCAAGCGTCGAAATAGAACATGCTGAAAAAAATCACGGGGATTGCCGTATACTTTATCCACCCCGTATAAAGTTGTCTGCGTTTGATCCTGCTGATTTCACTCATGGGTTTTCTCCTTGCAAGTTGTCAGTTCAAACAAATACGTTCCACGGCGCGCATCTTTGCGCTCTTGGCACGCAGGTTCACCCGCACCTCTTCCGGAGCGGGCGCCAAGGGCCCCGGAAGCGCCAGTTTCAGCAGCGGCGGTATTTTCTCGCGTACCCGGCCATCGGGATACAGTTGAATGCGCGGCCGCGTCAGTTCGCGAAACACCTGTTTCGCCACCCGGTCTTCTCCGCTGTGGAAGGTAATCACAACCAGACGCCCCCCCACAGCGAGCGCTTGCGCCGCCCTGCGCAATCCCAATTCTAAAAAATTTAATTCTTCGTTCACCGCGATTCGTATAGCCATAAACGAAGTCCGGATCTCATCCGGCTCGGAAGTCACGAACGCAAGCGCTTCCCGTATCGCAGCCACCAGGTCCGAGGTGCGCCGCATTCGGTTTTCACGGCAGCGTTCGGCTATCTTTTGCGCAATACGTCCCGCAGGGCCCACATCGCCGTAATTCCTGAGGACGGTCTTGATTTCAGCGAAGGAAGCTTCCGCCAGCCAGGTGGCGGCATCAATACCCGTTGTCGGGTCCATGCGCATGTCCAATACGGCGTCTTCCTGAAAAGAAAAGCCGCGCTCGGCGGTGTCTAGTTGGAGGCTGGATGTTCCCGCATCAATCAGAACCCCGTCCACAGCCTGTATGCCTTGACCCCCCAACACCTCCAGTATCTCGCTGTAATTCGCCTTGACCACGGTCACGCCCGTGTAGGCGGCCAGGCGCCGCCGGGTGAGCGTCACAGCAGCAGGGTCACGGTCCAGGGAGATCAGACGTCCGCCGGAAAGTCGCCTCGCTATCTGCTCCGAATGTCCGCCCGCTCCCGCCGTGGCGTCCACATACGTGCCGTCCGGAACGATCCGCAACAGGCGCAGCGCTTCTTCCACCATCACCGGAATATGGCACTGCTTCTCTGGATTCATGGCAACGAGCTCTCCGCAGCCGACCCGTCGCACGACAGGACGTAAAAATTACGCGGCTTCGCGCTGATACCCCCGGATTGCGGCCGATTCAACTTTGTACAGGTCGAATACCCTCAATAATCCCATCATCCTCAACAGGCGTTCGCCTTGAACGCTAACTTCCGCCAGCTTGATGTCGCCATGTAAGGAACGGAAACGGCCCAGGTCTTCGAGAAGCACACCGAAGCCGACGTTATCAATAAAGGCCACCGACTTAAAATTAAGAACAAGGTGGTAGTGGCCTTGTTGAAGACACGCATGGATGGCGGCCCGGACCATCTCGTAACTGTCCGCATCATTGACTACGCCGACAAGGCGCAGCACGATTACTTTTGCGTGTTCAGCCCGCGTAATGTTAAGCATTGGAAACATCCTCCTTGGGTTGAATGAGTCTGGCGCTGGAACTCCCAAAATATTCCGCACCAATCCTTTTAAAATCCTCAACGCGCTTTACACAATATTGCTTCCAGCGCAACTCGTTCCAGATTTCGATATGATCGTCCATGCAGATAAGCGCTGCGCCACGGTCGACATCCGCCCAATTGCGCAGGTGCTGGGGAATAAGAATACGGCCGGCGCTGTCCAATTGCACCCGTGCGCTGCTGCCAATGATGAACCGCCGAAAATCCAGTTCATCCGGGATAAGTGAAGACTGTGGAATTTTCTTCGCTAATTTTTCCCATTCACTGGACTCAAACATAAATAATGTGGTATCATACCCTCGGGTGAGTACCCATTCCTTATGTTTGTTCTCCTCCATAAGGCGTTTGATGGAAACAGGAAGCGCTAACCGCCCCTTCGCATCAACTGCGCTATGGTACTCGCCCTCGTACATGGTGTTATATCCAGTTGAATGGTTACTTGATTAACTTAACACAAAAACGACATGATTTGATCACAAAACCGATCAAATTCTACCCCTATTGCACATAAAAAGTCAAAGTATTTTTTCCATCGGACAGAAGGGGTCCTTGGGCAGAATAGACTCCTTTAGAACGCGCATGTCTATATGTGGTATGGTTTTGGGCTGTTTCCGAAATTCAATACAAAATAATGTATAGATTGGGGCGTGATTATCAGGGGCATGGCAGGCGGAAGAGGAAGGGGTCATTCCGAATTTTGAAAGGTTTCTGGGATGCGATTTCGGGCATCGCGCGCAACTTTGCACAGTGGGGAAGGAGATGATGGATGGTCAGGGCATCTGCAAGGCGCGTAAAAGGCGGGTTTCCCCGTGAAAAACGCAGTGTGCCTATAGAAACATCGCTTTCTCAGGGTCAATGAAATCAAACAGACTGCAGCCTAATTGCCGCATGAGTTTATCCAGCCGCACCATGGGCAGGCCCAGTACGTTCTGGTAACAGCCGTCATACCGTGAAACCAGCAGGCTGCCAGGACCGTCGACGGTATACGCCCCTGCCCGGTCGAGGGGTCGTACGGTCAGTACGAAACGGTCTATTTCTTGCTCGCTTAGGGGGCGGAAGGTTACGTCTGTGCTTTCTGAACCCACTATCAGTTGCCGTGCAGTGGTATCATAGACAGTCAGGCCGGTGACTACCTGATGCGTGTTGCCTGACAATAAACGCAACATGTAGCGGGCATGCTCCAGGTCTTTCGGTTTTGAAAGCATCTGTTCATCAAG
>JAKLHG010000441.1 GCA_022710255.1 Candidatus Hydrogenedentota bacterium | reverse complement strand
CTGTTGATGGTCTCCCGGGCGCCACCCGATGCGAGGGGGCCGATGTTAAGCAGGTGTCCGATGCCGGGCACGTAGCCGAAGGGATGCTTGAAAAGCAGCCTGTGAACTTTGCCCCACCGCCATGCCGTGACGTCTTCCCCAAGATCCCTGGTAATTTTTTCACAGGCGTCCTTCAGAGACCGTGTCATGATTTGGGCCGCGGTTTCGCGGTCAGGCGTGGTGATATCGTCCCACCAGTGGGCGCCAGTGTCCCGCAGCAGATCTTGAAGGGCAATCCAGCTGTCATCCAGGGAGGTGTACATGAAAAGCTGTTTTTCCGTCAGCTCATCACCGAAAATTGCCGGCAGCAGACTGTCAAACCAGTAATTGAACACAGTGGCGCCAATATTATCCACGTCATTGTAAAAGTTCCATTGGTCCACCTGGTTCAGGACTTCCCGTTCGCGTGCGGTCAATGAGCTTTCGTCCGCCCGGGCGAGACGGGTCATTGCAGGCGCCATGATTCGTGGCGCGAAGGCCATGTTGTCCATCTGCACGGCGCGCAGGTCTTCGAGGGTCCAGTCATTGCGTGTCGCCAGCAGTTCTTCGATACGTCCGGCGCGATCACCCGGCTTGAAGTAGCCCTGCAATGTCGGCATCTGCATAGGCGGCGTACCTACCGGCTTCACCGTGCAAAGATTATTCGCGGTCACGATCATGCCGTCGGGCGGATTCTTCAAATGGGGCGAGGCTTCAAAGGGCAGGTATTCCGTGAACTCATCGCGGCCGGTCCACCCTTCCAGCAAGGCCTTGGAGTCCACATGGGGCGGCCTTAGAGGCAGGAGCCCGGCGGCCCACCATGCAATATTGCCCGCCGCATCGGCGTAACTGATGTTCAGTCCCGGCGAAGTGACCTTTCGCACCGCCGCCTCGAAGGCCTCGTAATCGCGGGCATGGCTCATCTCGTAGAAGGCGGCGACATCGGTATAGGGCACATGTTGCCAGACCCAGCACATGGAAATGGGCGGCCCTTCATAATCGAACAAGAGCCCGAGCAGATCATTCGCGATGGGGCCGTGCGGCGTGATACGCACATCGCAGACCACATCCCTTCCGAAGCGCACCTTGATGGTTTCTTGCACCACCTCGCAGTCCACCCACGCGCCCCGGTACATCACCTGATTTGGATTTTCCGGGTTCACCTTTTCCAGAAACATGTCAACATCATCATTGAAGAACATGGTGATGCCCCAGCCCCGGTCCTCATTATGACCCAGCAGCGCCACGGGAATCGGCGGCAGATGATAACCGTAGTTTTCAACGTCGGCATATTTCAGATGCGCCTCGTACCAGATACCGGGATTCGTGAAGGCAATATGGGGATCATTCGCGAGAATGGGCTTGCCGCTTGCGGTCTTACCGCCCGAAAGCACCCAGGAATTGCTTCCCAGTCCCGTGCCCGCGAATCGGCCGAAGGCGGCGATGGCGTCCAGCCAGCGCGCGGCGCTTTCCAGACCCCGGGAGACCTGCGGCGCTTCGACCGCCGTCCCGGCGCGGTTTCGCTGGTATTCAGCCGCTTCTTCGAGGCTTTCCATAATGGTCACGGGCATCGTTTCAAATTCCGGAAAAAGCATCTCGACGTCCCCGTCGGGATACTGTTCCTTTAACAGGCTCTTGAGGGGGTCTACGCGCAAACCGTCCGCGAAGGTGATGGGCAGAACCGCGGCAACGGAGACAAAATCTTCCACGGTGAATTGCCTGCAGGAAATCAGGAGCGCTGCGAATTCCCACGGCAGGGGATTGGATTCCACATAGGCATTGACGCCGAGAATGAAAGCTTCCAGGGCTGCTTTCATTTCTGGAGGGGACTGTGTCCAAACGGTTGTCATGAACTCGTCCGCCTTGGCGCGCAGGAGGAAGGCGCGCATGATGCGGTCTATCTTGACGACAGGCGACCCGAGCAGCTCCGCCAGTTCGCCCCGCGCAAGCCGGCGCATCACCTCCATCTGAAACAACCGATCCTGGGCCATGCAATATCCCAGCGCGAAATAGGCGTCGGGCTCCGATGCCGCGAAGATGTGGGGCACCCCCCAGATATCGCGTATGACGCGCACCTCGCCGCCCACCTTCGAGGAAACAACCGTCGCATCATGGTCCGGTAGCCCGCTGTTCGCGCGCCAGAACACCCGCAGCACCAGCAACCCTATGAAAAGCAGCGCCAAAAGAACGCCCCATTTAAAAAGTTTCCAAAGACCACGTAACAACGTCTTGACAGGTAAAGCCACTAGTACTTCCTTTCCATGTTGACGCAATGTCGTTCCAACGTGGGTGTATCCCAACCCAAAATAATAACAACACTTAAGCAAAAAATGGGACTGCCTCCGGCGCACAGAAAAACCAGAAGCATTGTATCTAATCTTAGACTTCCTGATCTCGTCGGAAATGCGTATGGCACTCGTAAACAAACAAAAAGACGGAGCAAAAAGGGACTGATGACGAAATAGCCATAACTGACGAAGAATCAAGACCCTTTACTGTTATCGGCTATTTCGTTGTCTGTCCCTTTCTTGCGGTCCTATGCGAATATAACTTCAAAAAGTGCCGATCTGGATTCCGAAATAGCATTAAGAAAAACTGTCGGGATCAGGAAATCTGAATCTTGAACCGCGCCGGTGGCTGTCCCGTATTTTTTTGCGGGCGTAGCGTACAGGACCGAAAAAATTTGGTACAGTTCCCGCCGCCTGGCTATACACAAATCCAAGGTCTAAACCATGCAGCAATGCATCCATGCAACAAAAGGTTCTGCATAACTTGCAGCGGGAACAGTCCCATTGTTTCTCCGCACACGCATTCAGGTCCTTGTTTTTTTAATTGACTCATAGGCATCGTCAACAGAGTGCTACAGTTTTCAGTCCGCGAAATCTTCGCCTGCCGAATCCCACTTCGGGTCTGCCAACACCACGGAGGTGATGATTTGGAGTTCCGGAAGATTCCAGTACTTGCCCAGCAGGTAATTCGTTTCCGCGCGGGAGAGGACGCGGTAACCGTTCTTCTCATAAAAACGGACCGCCCACGTGGCCCGTTCCCAGGTGCCGATCAGGACGGGTTTTGAAGTCAGCTGTTCCAGATGGCGCAGCAGCCGGGTGCCTATGCCGCCGTTTCGCCGTGCCGTGCGCACATACGCGTGCCGAAACAGCGTGACGGGGCCGCGAGCCTGGATGCCCATGACCCCGAGGAGCCGGCCGTCTTCTTCGTATCCCCAAAACACAATGCCGTCGGCGATTTCGCGTTCCAGTTCTTCCTGCGACATGTAGGGTTCTTTCCAGCAGTCATCGGGAATGACGCCTTTGTATGCCGTGGCGGCGTCATTGATTACCGAAAGCATCGTATCCAGTTCCGCATCCGTGCAACGTCGTATCATAGAACAACTTCCTATACCTTTATTACGGCATATCGGCTCAGGTCCTGCCTGTCCAGGCATTACCCTCACAGACTCGTTCCCAAGTTACACTTGGGAACGTACTTGTGCGCGAAATTGTATTTTGTGAACGTCGCGGCCTGGACTATGAATCAGTGTATACGTCGCGGGGCCGCGAAGTGCAACTTCGCATACAATTGCGTTACGAAATGCAATTTCGTAACGAGCCCTGCCAGATAGTTACAATTTTTCGTTCCCAAGTTGCACTCTGGTCATTGCCCACAAGTATTGGTTTAGAAATTTAAAATCGCCTCATGAAGTTTGTGTTGGAATCCTGAAGGGATTCTGTATTATAGCCCAGGGTTGCGGTACCCCGCTACCCTGGGTAGGCATGACGTACCTTCCTTTCTACCCCAAAGGGGTTGCGTAAAATCAGGGACGTAACCCGCCTGTGTCAAGAAGTTTCTGTAAAATGGTTCTTTTGGTGAACGCTTTCTTGTTCTTGGTTCAACTGTCTTAACTG
>JAKLHG010000440.1 GCA_022710255.1 Candidatus Hydrogenedentota bacterium | reverse complement strand
ACCGGTCGCAAAATCTTCTACATGCTGCTCATTCTGGTCGGCGGCATGGTGTTCAGCCGTCTGCTCACCCGCTACATCCAGAACTATGCCCTCAGAAAGTTGAAACTGCGGTCCAATGTAGTGCTGATTATCGCCAAATTGACCAACTACATTACCTTCCTCATTGTGGTTTACCTGGCCCTGAATTACGTCAACATACCCTTGACCATTTTCACGTTTATGGGCGGCGCCATTGCGCTGGGAGTAGGATTCGGCGCGCAAAACCTGATCAACAACTTCCTGAGCGGCCTGATACTCATGGGCGAGCAGCCCATCCGCCTGGGCGACATTGTAGAGATTGAAGGAAAACTCGGGGTGATCACGAATATCGGCGCGCGCGCGTCCAGCCTGCGCATGTTCAACGGCTTTGATTTGCTGATCCCCAATAGCAAGTTCCTGGAAACCAGCGTCATCAACTGGACGCTATCCGATAACAAGGTGCGCCTCCAGGTGGACGTGGGTGTTTCCTACGGCACCAATACCCGCGACGCGTCGAACCTGATGTTGCGCGCGGTCACAGAACACGGCCAGATTCTCTCAGATCCCGAGCCCAAGGTGATATTTGAGTCATTCGGCGACAACGCTCTGCAATTCAGCGTCTATTTCTGGGTGGAGCTGGGGCCGGCCATAGACAGCCGCGTCGTCAGGAGCGATATCCGGCACCGTATTGACAAGTTGTTCCGTGAAGCGGGCATCAACATCGCCTACCCGCAACGTGACATCCACCTCGACAGCATCGCTCCTCTGGAAGTACACCTGGTTCAGAAGGCAGAACGCGGTGCCGACGAATCGGATGAAGCCCGGTAAACGCACGCACACGGCGCGCGCAGCCTCCGTGCACACCGGTCAGGGTGCCTGCAGTATGACACACTTGAGGTACTCTGTTGCCGGCATTGCAGGCAGCACAGGGTGGTCGGGCCCGGCGCCCCGCACCTCGAGCACGCGCACGGGCCGCGACACGGAACGGGCCGCCCGTTTCAACACCTCTAAAAAGACTTCATGCGTAATAAAATGCGAACAGGAACAGGTTATCAATATGCCGTCCGGGTGAAGTGCGTTCAGGGCTTTCCGGTTAATATCCTCATATAGGCCCATGGCTTTTTTCACCTGCCCGCGTGATTTCGCCAATGCGGGAGGATCCAGCACAATTACGTCAAAGGTCCGGCCGCTTTCGAAGCATTGCTCCACCCGTCCTTTCTCATAAGAACAGCGGTCACGCACGCCGTTGCGTTCCGCATTGAGGCGGGCTTGCCCGATGGCCGTCTCGGAAGTATCGATTCCGATGACGCTTCGCGCCCCCGCCATGGCGGCATGGATTCCCCAAAGCCCGTGATAGCAATAGGCGTCCAGAACCACGGCCTCCCCGGAAAAACGCCTGATTACGGGCCAGTTTTCCCGCTGGTCCAGGAAGAGCCCGGTTTTTTGGGCATCTTCCCACGAAACCTGGGCGTACAGGTCCCCGAAGCACAGTACCTGCGGACACAGCGGTTGCCCATAGACTTCAAGGCCTTGTTCCCCGGTAAACGCGACGGTCGCCACCGCCTCCGTTTCCAAAAGGATCCGTGCAAGGGTTTCCCTCTGCAACTGATAAAAGGCACAAGAGGACTGAACGACCGCGACCGAATCATAGCGGTCGATGACCAGTCCGGGCAGAAAATCACTTTCCCCATAAACCCAGCGGTATACCGCTGAAGCCGGGAAAAGGCGTTTGCGCAGGCGCAGCGCTTGTTCCAGCCGCTTGCGCAGGAAGACGCCATCGACTTTTTCCTGATGAAAAGACAACACCCTTCCGGCAATACCGCCCGATGCCTGATAAAACGCACGGCAAATAAAACGCCGGACCGGGGTAAAGAGGTCGAACACCCCGCCGTCGCGCACCTCCGGTAGTATTTCGAATTCATTGCGGTAGGCCCAAAGATGGCCGCGCAAGATACGGCGCTCCTCTCCGGATTTCAACACGCCTCCCGGCACGGATTCTCTGGTCACGGTATTCTCCCTGTTATGACAAATCTGTTTGTAGTTATGAAGGCGGGTTTAGCTCTTCCCCGGGTATGCAAAAAGGACGTACTGTTATTTCAAATCTTTCATAAAAACGCACGGCATACTGACAGGATTCACTTCACCCGGCCCACGATTCTGCTGTAAGGTGTATGGGTTTTACGGCCAAAAATATCAGCCACGATTAGCCAGCACTAGTTTCTCATAGTCCATGACATCGTGCATCCAGGCGCCTGCGGGCGGCACATTGCTGGAGAGGCAGTAGTAATCCCAGACGGCGCCGAAGGGGAGGGTTTTGAGTTCTTCGAGCAGGGCAAGCCGTGCGGTGTAATTGGCGGCCTGTTCCAATTCTCGCAGGTGCGCCGTGGGTTCCAGCAGAGCAATCATCAGGGCTTTGATCATGGACCGGGTACCGATGACCCAGGCAGCGATACGGTTGATACTGGCATCGAAGAAATCCAGCCCGATATGCACGCGGTTCAGGAAATCGTTGCGTACAATCTCCTCCGCAATGGCACGCAGTTCATCGGTCAACGTTACCACGTGGTCACTGTCCCAGCGCACACCCCGGCTCACATGCAGCAAAATCTCGTCCAGGAAAAGCAGCACGGAACTAATTTTGTCGGAAATAACCTCCGTGGGATGGAAGTGGCCGGCATCCAGGCATAATAGTTTGTTTCGCGTCAGGGCATACCCCATGTAGAATTCATGAGAACCGACAACGCAGCTCTCCGAGCCGATGCCGAATAACTTCGATTCCACGGCATCGAGATTGCATGCCGGGTCAATTTCTTCTTCAAATACTACATCCAGGGCACCCTGCAGAATCTCCCGGGACCTGTACCGGTCGACGGGCACATCCTTGTAGCCATCGGGAATCCAGAGATTGGTAACGCAGGGCACACCGAGTGCCTTGCCAATGGCGGCGCCGATTTTGCGGCAGGCAATGCAATGGTCAATCCAGAAGTTGCGGATACCGGCGTCATAGTGAGCCAGCGTGAAACCGTCATCCGCCTTGGGATGGCCGAAGCAGGTCGGGTTAAAATCGATACCCAGCCCTTTGTCCTTCGCCCAGTCCACCCAGTTTTGAAAATGCCCGGGTTCCAACGCGTCCCGTTCCACCTTTTTCCCGCCCGTCTCTGCGTACATGGCGTGGATATTAAACCGGTGCCGTCCGGGTATCAGACTCAGCGCTTTCTCGGCATCCTGTCGCAATTCATCGGGTGTTCCCGCCTTTCCCGGGTAATTGCCCGTCGCCTGTATGCCGCCGCCGCTCGCCGCGGACAAGTTCTCGAATCCGCCGACATCATCCCCCTGCCAGCAATGGAGGGACACGGGAATGGCGGCGAGTTTTTTCAGGACGGTGTCAGTATCCACTCCGAGTGCCGCATAGGCTTCTTTTGCATAGGCATATCCCCGGGATATCCGCTTTTCACCAGGTGTATCGAACATGATCATTTCCTTTCCTCTGTCTATTAATCCGTTTGCCTACCCCTCAACGGGGAATAGCAGCATCGAAGCATCATCACCGCGCTAACAAGGCAAGATGGTGGAGGCAATCTTACGGGCCTGTTCTTCCCGGTAACCTCTCAAGCGCTTTTCATATTCGGGATAGTTGTTCGCCAAGATGGCCACGGCCATCAGGGCGGCGTTAACAGCGCCGGCGGTGCCGATGGCGAGAGCGCCCACAGGAATTCCCGGCGGCATCTGGGCGATAGCCATCAGCGCGTCGTGCCCGTTCATTGCCCCTGTCTGGATGGGCACACCCAGCACGGGGCGCAAGGTCAACGCGGCCACGGCGCCGGGCAGGGCGGCGGCGAGGCCCGCCCCCGCGATAAACACCTTCGTGCCGGCTTTGTCAGAATCCCGCACAAACTGCGCCAG
>JAKLHG010000044.1 GCA_022710255.1 Candidatus Hydrogenedentota bacterium | reverse complement strand
TCACAAAGAACGACTATTGCCTATGGATTCACAATATACCCTTCTTTTTCCAGGGCGCTTTGTAGTTCCGCCTTGGATATCCCGCGAAAACGCAGGGTCTTCTGCGGATCTATAGCCGTCAGGTAGCCGGACCACTGGCGCTGGTGCTCCAGCTCCGCAATCACCAGCGGATCTTCCGACTCCACCACATGGCAGGTACGCAGCCGCACCTGTTTCGCCGTGCCACACCAGTCGCCGAGCGTTTTCAATACATTTTCCGGCAGCGGCCCCCGGTTGTTATTCAGCAGGAAGGTAATAAACACCTCCGGGGAATGGCCCTGCTGCATGGCGCGCACAAACGACTCCCGGGTCAGCTTGAAAACGGTTACCGGGCTTTCACTCACCCTCAGGGCGAAGGTGTCCAAGGGCATGGTCAGCAGCGGATCCATGTCCTTCAAATCCGCCGCCACCTCGTAATTAGGCTGCACCACAACGCCGCCCGTCCGTGCGGGATAGCGTTCGCGCAGGTCCGCCGGAAGCGTTCCCGACAACAGCGCCCGGCCCAGCGGTGTAATCCGGAAACAGGGCTCGCCGCCCGAAAAGCCCCGGGCTATCACCCCGAGCCAGAAAAAACTTTCCTCCAGCAGCCGGGCCAGCCGCGTTTCAAGCAGGCTGCCCGAGCCGGGCGTGAGATACTCAAAACCTGAACCGCGTTGCTGCAGCTGCGGCGCATCCGAATCGCTCGAGAACGCCCGCGCGTGGTTGATAAAATCCACCACCGTATACCAGGCATCGCGCTGCAATTCCTCCGCTGCCCGTTCCAGCAGGCTGCGCGCAGGCGCCAGGTCGCTCTGCGACGTAAACCACCTGTAAAGCCTCTGGTGCCGGTGAAGCCGGTCCAGCGCCAACAGTGCCTCCACGTCGCCCGCCCTGAGCGTATTGTCCACCCGGGTAATCCAGCCAAGGCCCTCGGCGGCCCAAAGGCAGGTATTCAGCGAGGGTTCCTCTTCCTCTGAACGAATCTGTTCCAGCCGGCGGCGGTCTTCCCGGAAAAGCTCCCCGTCATTGCGTAGACGCACCGGGTGCGCCGCTATCGATGCCGTCAACCGGCAAGCTATGTCGGAAAAGGAAAGAGCTTCCTCGCTTTCCGATTCCACCCCGTGCACCGGCGTCAACCGGAGCGGCGCATCCGGCGCCAAGGCGTTCGACTGACGGCGGTAATCGCGCACTTCCTTCAGCAACGCCGCCGCCCGCACAAGGCGTTGTTCCCCGTCAAAGCGGAATAACTCGAAACACGCGCATCCCTGAAATAGCTCCGTAAGCGCTTTTTCTATTTCAAATTCCGAACACCGATGCACTGCGTAAATCTGTGACACCGACTGAATCCCGTCCCGGGACTGCCAGATACCGTCAAAAACTTCAAGGGCCCGTTCGGAAAAGTCACCCCCCGCAAGATAATCCAGCACCGACTCCGGGTAATGGTAAATCTGCCGTATCGCCTGCTCGGCGATTTCCCGTTTCGAAAGGCCGTCCTCCAGGCCGAGCCGTTCTTCCAGCGCCTGCAGCGAAATGTCTGAAAGTCCCCGTATATGCTGGCGCAGCGAAGCCACATCCCCGTGACTTTCGAGTCCCTCCAGAATGCGTTTTATCACGCCGTGCCCTTCCGGCACCAGGCGTATCCGCGTCAGGTCCGTATACAGCAACTTGGGATGGATATCCACGAGGTACTCCACCTCCTCCATCGGCAAATCCAGCTTACGCGCGAGAAAACGCGGCGTCAGCCCGGTGCGACTGTTTTGCGCCAACTCCCGGGCAATGAGAAACGTCGCGCGGCTCATGCCTTCCAGGGATGCTAATAGACTCGCGCTATGACGCATGATTTCCTCGCTGCGGAATGAATATCCAAACAACAATACCAATGAAAACGACCTTCTATTATAGGAAAAAAAGGCCGGGCGGGACAAACACAAATCGGGCCAATCCAAGGACGTGTATCGGGTGTAACCAGGGCATGGAGGTGAGGGCGCATAAGCGTCTGAGCGGATACTGCCTTACACACCCCGATTTTCTTACCCCTCCAGCGACTCCCGCTTCCAGGCGAACCGCGGGAAGAAGAGGAAAACAATCCTGCATTGTTGCGGTTGTTATTTCAGCAGGTCAGCCAGGATGAATTCCGCCTGTTTCATGGCGCCGGGCAACGCTTCCACGTCTTTGCCTCCGGCTTGGGCCATGTCGGGCCGCCCGCCGCCGCCACCACCCACCAGCGGCGCAAGGCGCGAGACAATGTCCCCCGCGCTGATGCGTTTGGTCAGGTCCTTGGTCACCCCGGCGGCAAGCGCGACCTTGCCCTCGCTGTCGCTACCCAGCACCACCACGCCGGAGCCCAGTTTGTCCCGGCATTGGTCCAACAGGGCGCGCAGGCTTTTGGCGTCCATATCGGCCAAATGTGCCACCAGCGTTTTCACCCCGTGAATTTCCTTGACCTGGCTCATGAGGTCGGCGCCGCCGCCGCCGGTGGCTGCGGCCTGTTTCCATTTGTCCACTTCACGCCCGAGCCGCTTGTTTTCATCGATAAGCGCGCGGAGACGGGTTTCCAGTTCGTCGGGGCGCGCGCTAAGCAAGTGGGCGGCGCCCAGCAATTGGCGTTCGCGGGCCTGCACGACTTCAACAGAAGGTTGCCCGCACACTGCTTCAATGCGCCGCACGCCGGCGGCCACGGCGGATTCGCTGAGGATCTTGAAAAAACCGATGACGCCCGTGCGCGGCACATGGCAGCCGCCGCACAGCTCTTTGCTGATACCTTCGGCCTTGACGACGCGCACGATGTCCTCGTATTTTTCGCCGAAGAGGGCCATGGTCCCTTCGGCCCGCGCTTCGTCCAAAGGCTTATAGGTGATGTCCACGGGCACATCGGCGCGTATGGAGGCATTGACTTCCTGTTCGACGTCCTGGAGCCGGTCCAGGCCGATGCCTTCAAAATGGGAGAAGTCGAAGCGCAACCGATCGGGGCCCACGTAGGAGCCCGCCTGGTGCACATGTTCGCCAAGGGCGTTGCGCAATGCCGCCTGGAGCAGGTGCGTCGCCGTGTGGTGGCTTTCAATCCGACGCCGCCGTTCCTGGTCCACCTGGGCGGTCATCTGATCCCCGACCCCCAGCGTGCCGTTGGTAACGGTGACGCGGTGCAATACGCTTTTTCCGGCGAGACAATAAACGCTGTCCACACGCGCGGTGACCGAAGTGTTTTCCAGCAGGCCGATGTCGGATACCTGGCCGCCGGATTCGGCATAGAAGGGGGTCTTGTCGAGAACAATTTCGGCGGAGTCGCCCTCTTGAAGCATCTCCGTTTCACGCTGGTCCTTGAGAATGGCCAGAATGCCGGCCGGGCTCGTGCAGGTATCATAGCCGACAAATTCAGTATTGCCCAGGCGTGTGTGCAGTTCCCGGTATACGGGCGCCACGGCCTGCTGGCCGCTGCCGGCCCAGGCATTGCGCGCCTGGTCGCGTTGATGTTTCATGGCCGCTTCGAACCCCTCCCGGTCTACCGCGTAGCCACGTTCTTCCGCCACGTCGGCAGCAAGGTCGAGAGGGAACCCGTAGGTATCATGCAGTTTAAACAGGTCATCACCGGGAACTACGACAGCGCCGGACCCTTTCATACGCTCGAAAACGGTTTCCAGCAGTTCCATGCCGCGCGCCAGCGCACCGGCGAACCGTTCTTCTTCGGTGAGGATGACTTTTTCGATGCGGGCCCGCCCTTCGACCAACTCCGGGTACTGTTTTCCCATGAGGTCAATGACGGTCTGAACAACGACATGCAAGAACGGCTGCTCCAGGCCCAGGTCACGGCCGAAACGGGCAGCCCGACGCAGCAGCCTCCGAAATACATAGCCGCGCCCTTCGTTGGAGGGAAGAATCCCGTCGGCAAGCATGAAACTCACGGCGCGGGCATGGTCGGCAATAACCCGGTAGGGTACCGGGTTTTGCTCATACGGAATTTTCGTCAGGCTGCGCGTTGCCTCGATAATGGGGAAGATACCATCCGTATCGAAGACGGTTTCCTTGTGCTGCAACAACGCCGCAAGCCGTTCGAGCCCCATGCCGGTGTCGATGCCGCGGTTTTTCAGGGGTGGCCGCGACCCGTCCAGCTGCTGGTCGAACTGGGGAAACACCAGGTTCCAGAATTCGAGAAATCGTTCATGGGGATCGTTTTCCAGCGTGGCGTTCGGATCAATATGGGCTCCCCGGTCATAGAGTAGTTCGGAACACGGCCCGCAGGCGCCCGTGTCTCCGGCGGGACCCCAAAAATTGTCCTTGGCGCCGAGGCGCACGATCCGTTCCGGCGGCAAGCCGATTTCTTTTCCCCAGATAGCGGCGGCCTCATCGTCTTCCAGATACACGGACACCACCACGGACTCGGGAGAGAACTTAAGCACCTGGGTGGTGAATTCCCAGCCCCATTGAATGGCTTCCTGCTTGAAATAATCCCCGAAAGAAAAATTGCCCAACATTTCGAAAAAGGTCAGGTGCCGAGATGTCTTGCCGACTTCATCCAAATCGTTGGCCTTGCCGCCGGCACGCAGACATTTCTGGGACGTAGTGGCACGCCGGTAGGGCACGGGGACTTCCCCGGTGTAATAGGGCTTGAACTGGACCATGCCCGCGCTGGTAAACAGCAGAGTCGGGTCATTGCTCGGCACAATCCGGTCGCTCTTTTCAATAACATGGCCGCGTTCGCGGAAGTACTCCAGGAAACGGGCACGAATTTCATTGCTCTTCATGAATTACTCTCCATTTTGAAGGTGGGGCAAAAATAATAGCAAAATCAGGGCGTTAAACGCACCTTATGCGGGAAGATCATGCGGCCCGAAACAGGAAACCCTGGCCGGCGGTCAAGATTTTCGTACGGGACTCATCTTGATGTTGGCCAGGAAACTTCGGAACCAGGCGTTGAAGTCTTCCAGCAGGTCAAAAAAGATGGGCACGACAAAAAGAGTCAGTATGGTGCCCGCCACGAGCCCGCCGATCAGCGCCCGGCCCAGTCCGGCAAAGGTGGCCGAACCGCCCGTCTGAGCCAGCGCCACCGGCACAAGGCCGAGGATGGTGGTGATGGCAGTCATCATGACGGGTTTAAACCGATCGCGGCCGGCCTGGATGATACCCTCATTACGGTCGCCCATGGCTGCGCAGGTGTGACGCATGTGGTCCACAATCACAATCCCGTTGTTGACGATGACACCGGCCATGAGGATACAGCCGATGAGAGAAATGGAGTCGAAGGGGGTGGAGGTAAAATAAAGCACCCAGATGGCGCCAATGCCCGCCAGGGGCACCGTGGTCATGATGGAAAAAGGCAGTACCAGCGACTCAAAGAGGGCGCACATAACCAGGTAAATGAGGATCACGGCCATCAGCATGGTAACGGTGAAATTGGCGAGGTTCTTCTCCAACTCGTCGAATTCATCGCCGAACAGGAATTCATACATGGGCGGCAGGTCAATACTGTCCATGAGTTCGCGCAACTGCTCTTTCACCGCCATCAGGTTCCGTGTATCGGTGCGGGCGTACACGCCGATGACATTTTTTCCGTTCACCCGCTTGATGCGGCTGGGTGCGGGCGCTTTCGCGTAGTCGGTGAGCTGGTGGAGCGGCGTCAGCTGGCCGAACAGGCCGGGCAGCGCAATGGTATCCAGGTTGGCCTGGGACTGGCGGTCCTCTTCGCGGAACTGCGCCCAAACCGGAATCTCGCGGCCGCCCAGTTTCAGGTAAGGCATACGCACGCCGCGCAGAGCGGCGTCCACCGTTTGGGCGATGATCATGGGCGTCACCCCCGCGCGTTGAGCGAGCGGCGCGTCAATAATCACCTGCACCTCCTGGCTTTCCTGTTGCACCCCCAGTTTGATATCGCGCAGGGATTCTATTTTGGCCATGGACTCCGCAATGTTGCGGGCGTAAACGCCAAGCACTTCCGGATCATCGCCGCGCAGCATGATGTTGACTCCCCGTTCCGCGCCGGGATCGCCGACATCCGCCGTGAACAGATTAATCCGCGCCCCGGGAACCTGCGCTGGGAGCTTCTGTGACAGAATACTCATTACCTGGTCCGTGGTAAATGGAGGGTCGGTCCCCTTGGGCCCGTCGTCTTCCGTATAGAGATACACATGAATCTCGCCTCCGTCGCGCCCGTGACGCGTGAGCAGATATTTGACGCCCAGGGTCTCCCGCAACAGGTCAATCTCTTCTTCCAGTCGCTGAAACAGAGTGGTGGCCTCCCCCATTCCGTAATTGGACGCAAGGTTTACGCTCACAGTGATTTCCCGCATATCCAGTTTCGGCAGGGAGCGCATGCCCACTTCCTTCATCGGCAGGCGTACCGTAACGAAAATGACGAGTAATACAGCCGAAATAAAGATAAACCGCCAGCGCAGCGATGCGCGCAACATGGAGGCATACACACTGACCACGGCCTCCACCGTATTGCCGGCCCAAGTCAGCAGGCGGTTTGGCCGTTCATCCTGATGCGCGTTACCCTGCCGTTCGGACCGGCGTTCAAGCATGCCCAGGATCAGGGGAATCAGGGTAAGGGCCACGATTAAACTGCCGCCCAATGCGGCCACCAGCGGTTCGCCCAGTTGCTCCATGAAAACGGACATCTGGCCCGCCTGCATATAAAACATGGGCAGGAAGACGACACACGTGGTCGCGGTCGACGCGACAATGGCGAGGTTGACTTCCTCGGGCCCCTTGATCAACGCTTCCCGGATGGGCAAACCGAGAGACCGGTGGCGCAGAATGTTTTCCACCACCACAATGGAATTATCCACCAGCATGCCCACGGAAATGATCATGGATACCATCGTAATGATATTAAGCGACATGCCGGTAAAAAACATGAACACCAGGGCGAATACCAGCGATGTCGGGATCGAAAAGGCCACCAGCGCGGTGGGAACCAGCCGGTGAATAAAGAGCAACAGCACCCCGATTGCCATCACCGCACCAAAAAGCCCTTCTTTGAACAGGTTGTCCAGCGCTTTGATGATGAATACGGACTGGTCGAACAGCGGCAGTACCCGGGTGTTGGCAAAGGTGGGCGTCTGGACCAGCATGTCCAATTCCCGGCTCACCGCCTTGCACACGTCCACCGTGTTGGATTGCGATTCTTTGGTGACCAGCAGAACCAGGCCGTCCGTGCCATCCAGGGTGACCCGCTCGGTTTCCTCCCGGGAACTGAACTGGACGGAAGCGACATCGCCCAATTGCAGTCCGTTGGGCCCGACCACAATGCGCGCGATGTCTTCGACACTGCGGTATTCCCCCTCGTACCGCACATAATAACGCGTCGATTTGTCCGTCAAATCGCCCAGGGAAAGATTAATGCTGCCTTCCCGGACACGCTGAATAATATCCGTGAGGGCCAGGTTAAAACTCCGCAACTTGTCCTGTTCAAATTCGATAAGTACCTCCCGGGGCGCGGAAGGAGAGTGGACCTCCACTTTGGCGACACCGGGCAGGCGGCGCAGGCGCGGCTCCGCCACCTTGCGGACCAGGTGGGCGAACTCCTCCCGGTCACCGGGGTTGAACATGCCAATGACCATGACCGGTACCGAATCGATGCTGAAGCGCTTCATCTGCACCCGGTCCACCTCCTTGGGCAGAACGAGTTTCAGGCGCTCGATACGGTCGCGGATTTCACCGGTCACCACGGTCATGTTGGCCTCTACACCGAAAAGCATTTCCACGGTACAGCCGTTGCTGTGTGAATTGGTTTCGATGCGGGTTAACCCGGGAATGGTGCGGAACTCCCCTTCCACGGGTACGGCGATCTGTTGTTCCACCTGCTCGGGCACCGCCCCGGGATAGGGAAAAATCACCAGAATGAAGGGCGCTTCCGCCCGGGGCAGAAAGGTCAGGGGCAGGCGGTACCACGCGATGACGCCCAATCCCAGCATGGTCAGGGAAAGCATCAGCACCGAAACGGGATGCTTCAGGGCGAAACCGGTTATCGAAAACTTCATGAGCGGTCTTTCCCGCCGAAAAGGCTATATGCCATGGGGATGATAAACAGGGTCAGCAGGGTCGCCACGGACAGGCCGGCAATCAGGGTCAGCGCCATGGGCCGCCGCATTTCAGCGCCTTCGCCGGATGCAACAACCATGGGTATCAATCCCAACACAGTGGTGATGGTCGTCATGAGGATGGGACGCAGACGCACTTTGCCCGCTTCCACAATGGCGTCCGTCTTGGTCATGCCCCGCGCACGGAGCTGGTTGGTATAGTCCACGAGAACGATGGCGTTGTTGACCACGATGCCGATAAGTATGATGCCGCCCAGGAAAACCATGACGCTCAGACTGGTTTCCGTAAGCCAGAGCGTGTAAATCACGCCGATAAAGGCCAGCGGTGCGGTGAACATGACCAGCGCGGGCTGCACGAGGGACTCGAACTGGCAGGCCATGACTACATACACCAGGAACGCCGCCAGGAGCAACACAAAACGCAGGCTTTTAAATGCAGTGTCCAGTTCGCGGCGCTGGCCGCTCTGCAGGTAATACATGTCGGCGGGCATTTCGAGTTTAGACAGTGCTGTATCTATATCAGCGGACGCCGCGCCCAGGTCCCGTCCTTCCACGTTGGCCGAAACCAAGACCGTTCGCCGCTGCCCGACACGTCGGATTTCACTCGGCCCCTCTTCAATGCGCACCTCCGCCACATCGCCGAGGGGGATGGGGGTCGGCCCGTCCACGACGGACAGGCTGCGCAGATCATCCACACCGCGCAGGATACCCTGGTCCGCACGTACGCGAATATCAATTTTGTCCGCGCCGCGACTGAACCGGGTGGCCACTTCCCCTTGTATCTCCGAACGCAACCGCTGGGCCACCTGACCGGGCGATAAACCACGCTCGGCCAGAAGATTGCGGTCCATCTCAATAATCAATTCCGGGTATCCCGGCTTGACGCTTAACTCCGCGTCTTTGACCCCCGGGATGGTAGCGATTTCCGCCACCGCCTCCTGGCCGAAGCGCCGCAGGTCCGGAAGCATGTCACCGACAATCTGGGTTTCTATGGCACTCCGGAAACTGAAGAGGGTCGGCATGGAAAAGGTAATGATTTCATCGCGGGCCGCGTCCAGAATCCGGCGGCGGAGGGTTTCTATCACCGCGTCCTGCTGAAGGGCCGTCTCCTCGGGATCGCGCAGAAGCACCGTGAACTCGGCCACGTTTTCGCCCCGGTCATTCCCCGAACTCTGCTCTTCTTCCCCGATCTCCACGGTCACCGAATCCACTTCGGGCACCTGACGGATAATTTCCTCGAAACGCCGCGCCCGCACTTCCGTTTCCTCAAGCTGGGCGCCGGCCTGGATTTCCATGCGCAGGCCGAATTCACCCTGCCGCATCGGCGGCATCAGTTCCCGGCCCAGTTGAACCGCCAGATATCCGGCATGGATAGTAATCAACAAGACCAAAAGCAGGAATAAAAAATTCAGGCGCAGGCTGCCGCGTAATACCACACCATAGCCCCTTCTGAATGCTTCGAAGGTAACGGAAAACGCACGCAGGGGCAGGTAAAACAGTGCATTAAACAGTAAGCGGACTCCCTGAAAAATCCCATAGAAAACAGACAGGACCAGGAACAATGCGGAGACAAGTACTGTGGACACGATTCCCAAGATGACTCGGCACAAAAACAACGCCAGGACAATGGGCAGCAACAGTACACAATATGGCACTTGAATCAGGCTGCGCCATGAGGGCTTGCGAAGGGCATCGGCCAGGGATGACCCAGTGGGAGCGAGAAAGTCGCTTCCGCTCTGGCGCACGAACCTGACACCATATCCCAAACCCAGGAATGGTATCATCACAAGGGCTTTTATGACCCCATAACCCTTCTCGTCACGGCCTTCCCGGTATGCGCGTAGTGGCCAGATGACATAACGGTCGGCCTGCAATTCCCCGGCCGTGCGGGACACTACGAGGGGAATGAGGTACAGCGCCGTCAACAAAGACGCCGAAAGTGAAAACGTCACGGTCATGGCGAGGTTGCCGAAGAGCTGTCCGGCAATGCCCTCGACAAAGGCCACCGGGAGGAACACGCAGATCGTGGTCAGCGTGGAGGATATCACGGCACCGTATACTTCGCGCGTTCCCCGGTCCGCGGCAGCCACCAGTTCATCACCCTCTTCCCGGCACCGGAAAATGCTTTCCAGCACCACGATCGAATTGTCCACCAACATGCCTACACCCAGGGCGAGCCCACCGAGTGACATAATGTTGAGGGAAATGTTCTGGAAAAACATGGGCACAAAGGCGGTGATTACGGAAATGGGTATGGATACGCCGATAATCAGGGTGGATCGCATTTCCTGCAGGAAAAGATACAGTACAAGCAACGCCAGAATGCCGCCCTGGATAATGGCATCCTGCACTTCCTTGATGGCACCACGGATGAAACGCGACTGGTCGCTGATCATGGACAACCGTGCATATGGAGGCAGACGGTCCAAGAATGCGCCTTTTATCGTATCGTTTTCTGATTCGCCGAAGGAACTGGAGATGTCCGCGCCTTTTTCCCTGCGCTGCTTCGCCTTTTCATAGGCGGCCATCATGCGTTCCTGAAAGGAGATTTCCCGCTCAAAGCCCAGCAGGCCGCGTACCTTGTTGCACACCGAAACGGTGTTGGCGTCCCCTTCCTTGAAAATATCAATGGCGACAGCCTCGCGGCCGTTGATATGCACAATAGACTCGCGTTCACGGGTCCCCAGATACACCGACGCCAATTCGTCCAGCCTGCGCTGCGCTCCGGCCGGCGTCACCAGGATGCTGGCGGCGATGTCATCGACCGTCTTGAATTCATTCAGCGTGCGGACCAGGTATTCTGTTTCCCCCTCGCGAAGTCGGCCGCCGGAAAGGTTGATATTCTGTTGCGCCAAGGCAGTAATGACAAATTGGGGGGAAATACCGAGCGCCTTGAGCCGTTCCACATCCAGAAGCACCTGGATTTCCTCTTCCTGGCCGCCCTTGATCTGCGCCTGGGCGATACCATCCTCCGCTTCCAGATCGCCCTTCAGTTTTCGCTCCGCCGCCTCCCGTATCGTGGTCAGGGCGGCTTTTTCTTCTACGGAACCGGGCTGGTGGGATTCATCGCCGGACGTTACCGCAATCCGCATGACCGGGTCCAGTCCGGGATCATACCTCAAAATAACGGGCTTGCTGGTGACCTCGCGCGGCGGGTCGAATAAATCCAGGCGGTCGCGCACTTCCTGCTGCGCCATGTTCATATCCGCGTCCCAGGTGAACTCAAGGGTGATTTCCGAGAGGCCGGGCGACGAAATACTGCTGATTTCCACCATGTTGCTCACGATACTCAGCAGTTCTTCGAGGGGGCGCGTTACCAGCATTTCCACGTCTTCAGGCGCCGCGCCTTCATATTCCGTGCGCACCGTCAGGCTGGGATAGGAAATATCCGGCATCAGGTTGATGGGCAGGTTCTGGTAAGATCGCCAGCCAAAGACAACCAGCGTTAAAAACAGCATGGCCGTGGAAACCGGTCGGCGTATGGCAAAAAGGCGCGCACGGGATGCCTGTGGAGCGTTTTCGTTCATCGAATCCCTAACATCGAATAAAAGTGGTTCTTGGTCCATTCACGTACCGGTACAGTAGCATACAGGCAAAACCTGGCAAAACCAAACCGCCGCACCCGGTTCCGGTTTTTCGTTATTATCATGGGCAAACACGTAAAACCAAGCGCATTGAATGGAATGGGGCTCGCGGACGCCGACACATTCAGGCGCTCCCTGACACTTCCTGATGGACCCGTTTCCAGAGCACACCGGAACCTTTCGCCGTTCCGGCCATGTCGCCCGGGGCGTACTGCATGCAGGAAGGCCACAGGGATTCCGGTCTAATAACTGATGCCCAAATCTGCAGAGTCACCGCTTTCCGTACTGACCATGGCGTCCCGGTTCTTTTCCGCGGCCGCGAGCGCTTCCGCGGTAGACATGTCGGTCCGAAAACTCATTTCCTCTTCCAGGTTGGTAATGGTCGCATAGGCATCCTGTTTCAGCGTATGCTGGCCCATGGTAACCACCAGGGTATCCTCCGGCAAGCCTTCGGTAACTTCTATGAGATCGCTTTGTTCCAGGCCCGTTTTTATTTCCACACGCCGCGCCTTATAGACAGGACGGTCACGAAGCCCGGTAAACCGCTCTCTGTCAATCGTGGATTCATCCACTTTGTCCAGCAGGAATACATACTTGCGTCCTTCCTCCTCGACGATGGCATCCCGCGGCAGGAGCAACACGTCAGGTCGGACTTCCATGACCAGTTTGACCCGGGCGAAGGCCGAGTCGCGCAGCAGAGGCTTATCTGCTTCCTCAAAGTCCAAGAGTACGCGCACCGTACCGCTCAGGGGATCTATGCTCGGATTGATGCGGCTCACACGCGTCTTGAAAACGCGGTCCGGAAAGGCATCTATCCGGGCCTCGGCTTCCTGGCCGATAGTCAACCGGGCCAGTTCCTTCTCGGGCACGTTGACCGGAAGCATATAGGAGGATGGGTCAACAACCGAAAAAAGCGGCATCCCGGGGGAGACGACCATACCCGCCTGGGCCAGGCGGTGGGTAATAATGCCGTTCATCGGCGATTGCACAGTCTGATTGCGCAACTTCAATTCGGCGACTTCCAGATTTGCCTGTGCCTGTTCATAGGCAAATTTCATGTTGTCCCGTTCCGCCGACGCGCCAATACCCTCCTCATAACTTCTTTTCGCGATTTCATAGGCCGTCTTCTGCTGCTGCACTGCGATCCGCGCCTGGCGTATTTGCGCCTCCAGTTCGTCGCGTTCAATATGGATCAGGCTCTGTCCCTCTTTGACCACATCGCCGACTTCCGCCGCCACGCTCAAACATATGCCCGCCCCTTTCGAGAGAACCTCCACCCGGTTTTGTGCCTCTATGCGCGAGGTCGTCTCGAAATAGGCTGCGATATTATCCCGCACGGGC
>JAKLHG010000439.1:3611-3922 GCA_022710255.1 Candidatus Hydrogenedentota bacterium | reverse complement strand
ACCCCTTCAGGCCCATGTCCCTTTGGCGGCCCCCATTTCGCGTTCCCCGATGACGACCACCCCGGCGAGGAATGCGGCGTATTCGGTGTGGTTAACCATCCTGAAGCGGCGAAACTCATTTACCTGGGCCTGTACGCCCTGCAACACCGGGGCCAGGAAGGCGCGGGCATCGTCTGCGGCCTCAAAGGCAAACTCTCCGCGCATCGGGGCGTGGGACTCGTGGCCGATGTGTTCCGGCCCCACAAGCTGGACCGGGTTGCCGGCGACATCGGCATCGGCCATGTCCGCTATTCCACCTTCGGTTCCAGTAA
>JAKLHG010000439.1:0-3601 GCA_022710255.1 Candidatus Hydrogenedentota bacterium | reverse complement strand
CCTGCGCAATGTCCAGCCCCTGGTGGTGGACTATGCCCGCGGCAACATGGCCGTCGCCCACAACGGCAACCTCACCAATGCCGCGTTCCTGCGCGAGGAACTGGAACAAATCGGGGCCATCTTCCAATCCACCACGGACAGCGAAGTCATCATCCACCTCATTTCCCGTTCCCGGGGCGCCTCTTTCACCGACAGCGTCATCGATGCGCTGCGCCAGGTGGTGGGTGCCTATTCCGTCGCCATCACCAACGGCGATGTCATTGTGGCCGCGCGCGATCCCCTCGGATTCCGGCCCCTCTGGCTTGGACGGTTAAACAACGCCTTCATCGTCGCCAGCGAAACCTGCGCGCTCGACATCATCGACGCGGAATGGATACGTGAAGTCGAACCGGGCGAAGTGGTCACCATCGACCGGGACGGCCTGCGTTCGGTGAAGCCCTTCAAGCCCGCTGTGCCCAAACAATGCCTCTTCGAGTTCGTCTACGTGGCCCGGCCCGACAGCTATATCTTCGGCCAGGGCGTGGACGAAGTGCGCAAAAACATGGGCCGCGAACTCGCGCGCCAGGCGCCGGCCGACGCCGACATCGTCATGGCCGTGCCCGACTCCAGCAACCCGGCCGCCCTGGGCTACGCCCACGAATCCGGTCTGCCCTTCGAAGTGGGGTTCATCCGGAACCACTACGTGGGCCGCACCTTCATCGAGCCGGAGCAGGGCATCCGCGATTTCGGCGTGAAGATCAAACTGAACCCGTCCCGAAGCGCCGTCGCCGGAAAACGCATCATCCTCGTGGACGACAGCATCGTGCGCGGCACGACCGCCCCGAAAATCATCAAAATGTTGCGCCGCACCGGCGCGCGTTCCATCCATTTCCGCGTCGCCTCGCCCCGCATTATCAACTCGTGCCATTACGGCATTGATACGCCCAACCGGGAAAAACTCATCGCCCACAAATCCTCCGTGGAAGAAATCCGGAAGTTTCTCGATGTGGACTCCTTGGAATACCTGGAGTTGCCCGCCCTGCTGCGGGCCACGGGCGGCAACCCGGACCATTTCTGCACCGCCTGCTTCACCGGGAACTACCCGACCCCGGTGCCCGAGGACTACGAGACCAAGCCCCGCAATCACCGGCATGTGGACCACAGTACCGCCCAATACGAACGCTGACACGAAGTTCCGCAGTCACGGCACGGTGTATTTTGTTTGACAGCCCCGTTGTCTTTTTGCTACACTATCTTCTACCGGTTGAGCGGGAATAACTCAGTGGTAGAGTGCGACCTTGCCAAGGTCGAAGTCGCGGGTTCAAATCCCGTTTCCCGCTCCATTTTTTTTATGCATCGGGAGGGCCGTTAGCTCAGCTGGTAGAGCAGGTGACTCTTAATCACAAGGTCACAGGTTCGAATCCTGTACGGCCCACCATTTCCTGCCTGTCCTGCGCGATTCCGTCCTTTCCCCCTGCCCCCACAGGAGATTCGACGCCATGGCATCCCGTCCCGTTACTCACCCTTATTTTGTGTGCCATCCCTTCCGTTTTCCGGTTCAAGCCTGTATCGCACTCCTTCTCGCCTTCGCCCCGGCAGCGTGGACACAGGAACCTGTTTTCGAAGACATTCATGTTGTTCCCCTGCCGAAGGGGACCTATGGCTACCGGGGCATGCCGGGGAGCATGTGCGCCTTGCAGGACGGACGGCTGCTGCTTTGCTACTCCCGCATGTCGCCCGAAGGGGAACGGGACGGTTCCATCGCCGCGCGCCATTCCGACGACGGCGGCAGGACCTGGGGAGATGAATTCGTTCTCGTGCCGCGCCCCAAACCCGACGGCCCGGACTATTACTGCCACCCGAGCCTGCTGCGCCTTGCCAACGGCCAGCTGCTGCTGTCGGTTATCTACGGGTCCGGGGCGACGCCCCTGTTCGGCCACAATTATTACCGCCGCTCGTCCGATGACGGCGCCACCTGGGGCGACCAGCTCATTGTGACGCCCCATCCCGGCTACAACATCATTCATAACGACAAGTTCATCCAGCTGTCGTCGGGCCGCATTATCGCACCCATCGAATTCGAACGGGTTACCACCGGCGACGACCATGCGGGCTACGTCAGTTACACCGTCTATTCCGACGACAACGGCTACAGCTGGCGCGAGAGCGCGAACATGGTGGACATGCTGCCTGTGGAGGCGCAGGAACCCCACGTTGTGGAACTGCGGGACGGTCGCCTGATGATGCTGATGCGCACCTACAGCGGGTACGTGGCCCGGGCCGATTCCACCGACCGGGGTGAAAACTGGTCAGCGGGCCGGCCCGTGCCGGAATTAAAACTGCCATCGAATTCCTCGGCGCTCAATGTGAAACGCATCCCCGGAACGGGCGACCTTCTGTTGCTGCGCTGCAGCGGCGGCCCCGAAAGCGGCCCGCGCATCCGGACCCCCTTCGTATCCGTGCTCTCCAAAGACGACGGCGACACCTGGGAAAACGAGCGTGTGCTCCGGGGCGACCCGGAAGACGACTACGGCTATCCCAGCCTGCTCTTTGTGGACGGCACGGCGCTGATCAGCTACCATCAGCGCGACGGGCTCCATGTCTTGCGCGTCAGCACCGAATGGTTCTACGGGCAGGAATAAACGCGGCAGGACAGCGCTGTAATGCCGGACGATAGTACGCGTGCCGCCCGGTATAAGCCCTGCGCCTCCTCCGCGTACGCTTCGGCGTGCTCCTCTTCACATGGCAGGGCCTAAATCCGCACGTAAGGAACGGCGAAGATCGTAGAAGCGGCATCCTGCCGCTTCCATCGTGACTGCGGCCCGTATGTCCGTCTTGATGCAAAGCGGCAGAATACCGGTTCTACGTTCCTTGTCCTTATTGGCTTTACGCCAACAACTCGGTTTCTTACGTGCGGATTTGGGCGGGGGTGGGCTACTGGAACCGTGTGCGGCGCCGCGATATACTATGCCCATGAAAACACTACGCAACAACAGGACCGCCTTCCGTCCGCCGGAGAATAAAACGGGCGCCGCCGCATGGGACGGCAGCGTTTCACGGCGCCATTTCCTCGCGGGCACGGCCGCCATGGCCGGGGCCTGGGCAATGGCGGAGACCACGCCCGTCGCTGCCAGGCGCCAGCGGCGCAGCTGTTACAACAACTTCGCCGAGCACCTGCTCAACGCCTTCAACCCGAACATGCTCTACCCGGACCTGCCCTGCCGCTGGAGCGACCAGGACTGGTTCCGGTTCATTGACATGATAGGCGACTTCGGGTTTACCCACTTCGAGTTCTGGCTGGTGCCCCGGCTGTTCAGCCGCGCCGGCCTGGAACAGCCCTTCGGCGCCGCGTTCACCCGACAGATGAATGCCATTATCGAACACGGTAAAACACGCGGGGTCGGCGTGAAACTACTTGCCGCGCTCACCACCGTCGGTGATGACTGGCATACTCATTGCCCCAATGTGCCGGCCGAATGGGAGGAGGTCGTGCATCTGTGGGACGAATGGACCCGCCGCTTGCCGGGGCTGGACGTTGTCGGCATCTTCCCTGGCGATCCGGGCGGCTGTTCCCGCAACGGCTGCACGGCGCAAACCTTCATCGACAGCGCGCTGCGGATTG
>JAKLHG010000438.1 GCA_022710255.1 Candidatus Hydrogenedentota bacterium | reverse complement strand
ATTCCGGATTCATCCAAGGCCTGGCTGCACCCATTTACTCCCGAGGAAGTACGCGGGCGGATGGACGCATTCAAGAATAATCTGGAATCCATGGCGGCATTATTCTCGAGCCACAAAATTCCACTGATACTGGGAACCGTTCCCTCAAATCTTTTCCGGCCCAATCTGCCGGGAGCGGACGGGACTTTGTATGAGGAAGTCATCGACCTGTTCGAGAAGGGACAATACGCTGCCGGACTGCGGCAAGGCCGGGAATTGTTGCGGAATGCCTCTCCCAGACACCAGTCATCGGATGCCGAAAACGAAATTATGCGTGAGGTGGCCCGTAAACACAAAGTGCCTCTTGCCGACGTGGAAGCGGCCATCGTTTCGGCCGAACCCAACGGCGTTCCCGGGCAAACCCTGTTTAATGACCATTGTCATCTCAATCCTGAAGGCAACAAGATTTTGCGTCTCCTGTACCAGCGGGAAATTTTGGATATTTTGCGCGGGGGAGATGCGTCCGAGGGTCGGGATACGCTACAATAGGATGCAATAGCACTTTACTGTGTTCAATGAAAAAGGTATGGTATTGGCGCCAAGAAACAAGCCGTCTAGTTTCTTACGGAAATGTATAGGAAAAAAACGATGAGTAAAGACTCCTGGTATGGGGGAGACACCCCGTCACCTTATGTTCGAAGAAAAGATATGAAGACCAAATCCTGGTATACCAGTCCCTCCGCATCCTTGATAGCTACCTTTCTGCTTGGGGTTGTTGTCGGGTTCATTTTGCGCTACGCGTGGTTTGAACTGAGACAGGAGAATACGGAAGTCCCTGCAACGGAATCCACGGCACTGGAAACGGCGACACCGTTGCCTCCCGCTTCCGGGACGCCGGAGGCGACTGTTCCGGAGCTGGACATCACAGTGCAACCGGCTAATCTGGAAGAGGTTTGGCCGGCAAGGCATTTGATTGTGGGCATACCGGGCACCGGCCTGGACCCGGATAGCGCCGACCTGCTAAACCGCAATAAACCGGGCGGCATATGGTTGCGCTCACCCAATACGGTCAATGAAGCACAAATCACCAGGCTGGTCGGTCAAATAACCACGTTGGCAGCGCTGGATACAAGGCCCGCCTCCGGGCCCCTTATCCTGGCGGCCCAGGATGGAGGACAAAGCCGAAACGTGCTGCAGATGCCGGAAGCGCTTTCTTATGAAGAGATAGCCGGTCTGGAAACCTTGGACGCTATTCGGCAAGTGGGTGAACAAACCGCGGCCTATGCGCAGAAATTAGGCGTAGGAATGCTTCTGGCGCCTGTACTGGATGTTTTCGATGAGAAGGAACGTCAGCCTTCAGAACGCCCCTATTATTTGGGAACGACTCCGGAATCTGTTGCCAGGGCGGGAATAGCCTATATTGATGGACTGCAGGAAAAGGGTGTGCTTGCGGTCGCCCGGCATTATCCCGGCATCGGTTCCGCCATATTCACAGAAGGTGGGCTCCCCACGATTAAGGAAGATAGTGCCGACAATTTGACAGCGACCATCCAGGTGTTCACCGACGCTGCAGCTCATGGTGTTTCGGGCATATTGATAGCTGGCGCCTCCATTCCCGTTTTGGATACTGAAACGCCTGGACGCCCCACGTCGCTGACGCCGGCCCTGATCCAAGAGATGCTGCGTAAACGCTACGGGTATGAGGGTGTGCTGATTGCCGACGATATGCGCGCCATCGCTTCCTGGTCAGAGGATTCGACCGGGCAGAACATTGTGGCCGCCCTCGCCGCGGGATGTGACGCCGTTCTAATCTCCTCCGTTTCCGCCGGCGAAATGGCGGAAATCATACAGGCCGTTAAACAGGCGGTAAACGAGGGGATTCTCAAGCAAGAAGAACTTGAGTTGTCCAGGCGACGGCTTGATCTTTGCCGCGAAAAAGTTGCCCGAGCCATGGGCCAGAAAGATCCAGGGCCGATTCCTGTCCCCATTTCCACGGAGGGGGAGGTTGAAGGAGAAGCCGTGCCAGCGGTTGATGTCGTTCCCGCGCCGGAGACCGAAATCGTCCCCCCGTCAGAACCGGCACAACAAGTCGAAAAGCCTTCGGATGAAACCGAAGTGCCTGCTCCCGCTGCCGCGATGAAACCGAAAGAAACCTTAAAACCGGAGCAAAAAACAGAATCTTCTCCCATGGAGACAGTAACCCCTCCTCTGAATACAAGAAAAGTGGTTCATACCATAAAGCAGGGGGAGACACTGACCGCAATCGCAAATAAATATGGCGTTACCGTTAAGGACATTATGGGATGGAATAAAATGCAAGATGCCAACATCAAGTTCGGCGCCAATCTTGATGTTTATCCCTCCGGGAAGGAAGCGGATTCTCCAGAAGGGAAAAAGGACCCCGCCGGAATCAAGCAAACGGAAGCCCCGGCGGAAGGCGGGCCGGTACCGGCGCCCGTTCAAAATGCGCCTTCTCCCGCCGGGGAATCGGACCTGTCCAACGAAGTATCGGCGACGCCTGTGGAGGCGCCCGGAGCGGCAACGAGCATTGATGACGTAACGATAGAAAAACCACTGATTTCGAACGTTGGTCAGGATTCTTCACGGGAAACGCTACTGGATGCCGAAGTATTGCCCGAAACACTGCCACTGGATACCCCTTCATCCGACCTTTCCACAGTAAACAAGCCTGATAAACCGGTTCAATCTGTACCGCCACTGGTGCCGGCGGGAACAAACAGAGATACTCGTCAAAATACACCCTTGACACCGGAAATGACGGACACTGTAATTCCGGTCAGCCCATCTCCGGTTTTGGAACCCGGTGTGCTTGAGAACATACCTGAGCCGCGAGACATTCCCCGGCTTCCCTCTGTGGACACCGCCAATTCCCCGGCACCGAGTCAAGAGACTATTGCCCCGGAAGTATCAATACCACCAGCGCCCTCCGGCGGGGTGGATGCTACAAAACCCGCTGTTCATGTGGTGGGACCTGGTGATACTTTAAACAGAATTGCGGTTCGATATGGTGTTACAGTCAAGCAACTTGTGGAAGCGAATGCCTTGACAAATCCGGACATTCTTGTAATGGGTACTGAGGTCAAAATACCCAAGCCCTAGGTCTAATAGTACCGGCAGCCGAAAAAGGCCCTTTCTCAATCAACCACCATCCGCAGCGTCGTTGGGATACGGAGGAGTCCTGAAAGGGACCTGCTAAAAACGGGCACAGAATAAGTAATTCAGAGCCGTGACAGGCATTCTATCATGGGCCGGACAGGATCATTTCGTTTTTTCCCGGCAGTCCGGAAACGGCGTTGCTAAACGTTAGCGTTACCGGGAAACAGGGATAACGGTACGTGGAAGGACGGTGTAAGTCGCAAAGAAGGAGTGTGCCGGGAGATGCCGTCAGCGCGTATCTGATTACAGAAATGAAAAAGTGAATATGATACAGGACAGCAGTCAAATTCGAAGGGAAGTGACGGAGCTTACCCTGCTCTACGAAATCAGTGAGCTGCTCGACCGCAGTTTTGATTTACGGGATGAGTTGGTCCCGATTCTGCGCGCCATTTCGAAACATACAGGCATGCTCCGTGGAACGATTTCCTTGCTGAACCGGGAGCTGAATGAAATAACGATATGCGCGGCTCATGGGCTCTCTCCCGCGCAATTGCAGCGGGGGCGGTACCGTTTGGGCGAGGGTGTTATCGGCAAAGTAGTGCAAACGGGGCTTCCCGTTATTATCCCCAGCATTTCAGAGGAACCTATTTTTCTGAACCGGACCCATGCACGCAAGAACATAGATCGGGAGAGAATTTCCTATATCTGCGTTCCCATCAAGATGGATTCCGCCATAATCGGGGCCCTGAGTGCCGACCGTATTTTCGGAGAGGAGATATCCCTCGGCGAGGACTTGCGGCTCATGGCAATCATCGCATCCATGATCGCG
>JAKLHG010000437.1 GCA_022710255.1 Candidatus Hydrogenedentota bacterium | reverse complement strand
CCCGCCAGCGCCTTCATCCCAAAACGATACTTGATTAAAACGCCCAACAGAAAGATCAGCAGGAGAATAAAGGGCGCCTTGCTGAAGTCACGCAGGCTGGGCAGCATGGTGAGCATCTGCGGCGACAAGACAAAGAACAAAGTCAAAGCGGCGCTCAGCAACCGCCCCATCCCCAGCCGCAGGATGCCGTATACCGCAACGGCGCACACCCCCAGCAGCATTGCGCACAGCAATTCCAGGCTGGTCCAGGAAATGCCCAGGATACGCCAGAACAGGGCCACCGTATAGAGCAGATAGCGGTGATAGGCGCTGACCGAGTTCGGCTCTTCCGGCAACAGTCCCGGCAAGTCCCCGGGAGAGAGCGTTTCCCGTTCATTACGCAGGAACTCCCGCAGCACCGGCGAAGCGTTCAGGTTGGGCTGATAGAATCCGCGCCCGCTGGCCAGCATGACCGCCGGCCCGTACAACATTTCGATGCTCGTTACCGCCGAACGGCCGTGGTTCAGGAAGTCCAGATGCTGGCGGCCCGCATAAGCGCAAACAAGGAATAGAAGAACCGTGATTGCCGCTTCAAGGACTATAAACCATTTTTTTCCGAGGACATGTCTCATGTTCATCTCAGTACTCTTGGGTAACAGGAATTCAAAAAAGTAACCGTTTAGTCGTCTGCAGTGATTGCCTTTGTGGCGATCTTAAACCACTTGTTTGGAAGATGATTCGAATATTCAATTTCTTTTTTAATTCTTACGTGATAACAAGGTAATGGTTCACATCAGATAGGTCAAATATTACAAACAAAACGGTTTCATAACAACAAAGACACATTTCGTCACACTAGCATTTGCAGGGAACAAAAACACGCAGCCCGACCGTATCTCCGGCAGGGCGCACATACATTTACGGATGTTCGGGGACTGCCTGCAACCAGGGGTAGTCCAACGTTTCCCGGATGGCCCACACGGAGTTAAAATCCCACTTTTCAAAAGTGCTTCCAGCGCGCATTTCTTGTGTGGTTTTTCCGAAGGACGATTCGCTGCCGTGGGAGGACGCTTGTTTTGTCGTCACCGCATCCCAATAACTTGCCACAACGTTCCCATTATCGTTAAAGCCCAGAAGTCCTCCGGAAAATGCCGGACCGGACACATTTCCAGCCGCGTAACAATACTGAACGCTGCCCGTATAATTGTAGGCCAGCAGGCCACCCACATACCAATCTCCCGTGATGGCGCTTCGTGAATACGCGTTTGTTACGATACACTTGTGGTTACACCCTGCAGGACCACCCACATTTCGCTTTCCTTCCAGCGTGCAAAAGGCATAACGTTGGCCGAAGGAGGTGTTGGACTAAACGGCTTTGCCGTGGAACTTAAACTAGAAATTTAACCTGTAAGCATCTGGCGGCTACCGTCATTGCGAGGTAACGAAGCAATCTCATTGTGCATCTGACCGTAGCCTTTGAGCACCACCAGATTGCTTCGTTACCTCGCAATGACGGTGCTTGGCCTTATGCAGTATCTGCGTTTGCGTTTAGTCCAACATAGATTTTCAGTTGGCACGGCAACTGAAAAAGTGTATTTGTGCTTGCTGAATCCCGCCTACCCGCCCACATTTTCGCCACCCTTGATAGCGCCCTGTGCCCGCGCGAGTTCTAACGACATAATACTCAATTATGCAGAATCCAACCTCTGGCCAATATGTGAACGCCACAAGAGGCATAATGGAGTATGGTGTCCCCTGAACTCCGCCCCGGCTATACTCTTGGACCAGCAGTCACTTGACAAATCGAAGTGAAGTAGTTACAATGTAGTTATGAAAGAACTGCGTTTCACCTGGGACTCAAAGAAGGCCCGGACAAACTTCGACAAGCATGGCGTCGCCTTCGAAGAGGCACAGTCGGTATTCTATGACGAACACGCCGTCGAGTTTTACGATGACATGCACTCGGAATGGGAAGACCGTTTCTTGCTGTTAGGTCTGAGTTCCCAACTACGTCTGCTTCTGGTTTGTCACTGCCATCGTGAAATGGAGGGCGTAATCCGTATTGTCTCCGCAAGGAAAGCAACGTTGGCGGAATCCAAACACTACAGGAGAATCTAACATGAAAACCGAATACGACCTCTCAAAGATGAAATCCCGTAGAAATCCATACGCCAAGCAGCTCAAAAAGCAGATAACCCTTCGTTTGGACCCGGATGTCATTGAGTACTTCAAACAGAAATCGAAAGAAAACGGGATTCCGTACCAAACACTTATCAACCTGTACCTTCAAGATTGCCGTGCAACCCATCGCGATTTGAAAATGTCGTGGGTTCCGTAGTTCTATTTCAACGGCGTCTATATCAGTAATAGAACAGGCACCATTTATATATGCTTTGGCATATATAAATTTTACTTCTTTTTCCGCCAGCCCTTGGGCCGGCCCACAGGCAGGGGTCTGACCCTGCAGCCCAGCACACCCTCCAGCCGACTCAAAAAACTGTCGCTGCCCAACGGCCGACCTGTGTTGGTGTGAAGGTATATCCGGCCCGCCTCTTCAGCGTCATCCCGAAAAGATTCGAGGACGTCGCGCCACGTATCCCCGGACATCCTGTCGCGCCACTCGTCCAGCCGCAGCAATGCATTTTCGGAGGCATCCCCGCAATGCGCCCTTCTTCCACATAGAGGAGTTGAGATTTAATAGAGGTTTGGCTCGTTGTTAAACGTTTCTGATTTGGTGGGTTTGTTTTGGTATGATAAGATGAGAGAGGTGGTGTTCACTGTTGGAAAGGTAATAGATGACTTATCATGGCCATATAGAAAACGGTGCAATCATTTTAGACCAGACGCCGCATTATCCCAATGGCACCGAAGTGGAAGTGGCGGTTACGGTTGTTGGCCCGGCAAAACCCCATGTGGAAAATAAATTAAACAGCTTATATGAGCGCTGGCATTCATTTTTTGGAATTGCTGAGGGATTGCCGGAGGACTTTGCGGAAAACCATGGTTACTATGCACATGGCGGAACCATGCGGTGAATCCGATTTTCGCGGATACCTTTTATTACTTGGCTCTGGTGAACAAGAATGATGCGTTTAATGACAGGGCGGTGTGGTGTGCCCGAAATCTGCGCGTGCCCATCGTGACAACGGCATGGATTATCACTGAGTTGGCTGATGCGCTCGCGCACCGAACTCAAAGAAAATCATTTCTTGCGATTTTGGAGACGGTTTGCAGCGATCCCGGTGTTACCCTTTTGCCACCTTCAGAATCGTTATACGAGGCGGGGTTATCCTTGTTTGCCAATCGCCCGGATAAAGATTGGTCACTAACGGATTGTACTTCCTTTGTTGTGATGGAGCAGCACGGGCTAAGCGCTGCGTTGACGGCAGACCAACATTTTGTTCAGGCAGGGTTCAGTGCGTTGTTGCTTGAAAGGCAAGTGGAGTGACTGTGGTTGAGCTTCCCCCCATCCTTCGACAGTTACCGACGAAAAATAAGACCATATTTTAGGGGCAGAGCCCCACGTTCTTAACCACAGTTTAGCACGATGTTGTACCCAAGGTAAACCGCCTGGCGTGGACATGCTTGTTGGGGCCGTGGAGCGTAGCCCGTGTCCGCCGTTAGGCGGACTGCCGAAGGCAAGGGCGGAGCGGAACGGCCCCAACAAGCGTCGCAAAATATTTTCCCCTCTCATTGTTCGTGGTACCTTTCTTCCGGCGTTCTTTTTCCCAAAGCACTATGGCGACGTTCCCGATTGTAGAACTCAAAATAGGTGGACAGTCCACGATACAGGGCATGACCATCGTCATAATCATTGAGATAAATCTCCTCGTATTTCACGCTGCGCCACAGCCTTTCGATGAACACATTGTCCAAGGCCCGACCACGCCCATCCATGCTGATTTTAATGTTATGTTTTTGCAGCATCTTGATCCAGTCATCGCTGCT
>JAKLHG010000436.1 GCA_022710255.1 Candidatus Hydrogenedentota bacterium | reverse complement strand
GCGGGAATCGGCCTCCAGTCTATAATTCGTGCCGCCCGATGGCGTCCCGTACAAGCCTTGCTGCTTGTCACCGCTCTCGCCGCCGCCACGTTTATGGGACGCCAAAATTACTATGGCAACTATGTCTACCATGCCGATACGCGTAACCCGTATGTATATGCCCATCCGTCAAAGGCCGTGGAGAGGATGGCGGAGCGTATTGCAGATATTGCCGTTGTCGCTGCTGACGGCCGTGACCTTCCTATAAATATTATTCGCCCTGACGGTGATTATTGGCCTTTGCCCTGGTATTTACGCGTGTATACGCGGGTGGGTTGGTGGCGCGAGATACCGGAATCGCCGGACGCGGCAATAATTCTGGCGGCTCCTGAATTATATGCAACGCTTGAAAAACGGTTACATCAGGAGTATCTCGTGGAGTTTCACGCATTGCGCCCGGGTGTGCTGCTGCATGCGTATATCCGTCGGGACCTGTGGGATGCTTTCCTGAAGACCCGTGAATGAATCGGGGTATCACTTGGAAGCGGGTCATATTTCCCGGCGACAGGATACACCCGGCGCATGGTGTTCACGCTATCTGCAAAAAAACATTGAATTTTAGTGTCGAATATGTCATTATATTGTGGTGTAAGAGCCCTGAAGGGCGTTATCTTACACCATATATTGTTTTAAGGACGGAGGTTTTTAAGACCGGACCCGGAGGAAGATACAGTGCGATTCAATAAATCACGAGGATGGACGTTATTCGGGCATACGTCTCCCGAAACGAATTCAGTGCGCCAATCCGATACCATGCCGGAAGAAGTGGAGGTTATCGATAGCGCGGAATGTAAAGAAACACCAGAGCCCCGCGCTGCGGAACCTGAACCCGCCTCGCGGCGAATGTCGGCCGATCCGATTAATAATTTGTCCGGCGCCGTGAACAGGCTTCAGCGTTTGTTGGGGCAGGCCCGGTTTACTGCAAATGGCCCTGAATGGGTCGAAAAATACATGAATGAACTGGCTACTGGAATCGAAATAGCCATCGAATGCGATTTGGTTCCCATGCGGGACGCCCTTATCGATACGGCCCGCATTCTGCACAGTTATGACAGGCAAGGTCGCTGGACCGAAAGCCTCCCCTTTCTTAATAACAGTTATGGCCTTCTCTCCATCATGGTTGGCGATATCATTGTGGATAAAATCCAGTCCAGCTTGGTACGCAAGTGGAAGGCGCTCTACCAGAAGACCGTGGAAGAGTTGGAAAAGGTGGGAATTCCCCTCGCGAGGGACGATGAGGAAGAGGAGGTTTACGAGGAAGAAAAAAATGTCCCTGTGGGAAAAATGGTGACGACGGGTGAAGAGAAGGAACCGGAGCCCCCCCGGGAAAGTTTCAGCGAAGCAGGACCTGTATCCCGGGAGGACCAACGGGATGAGGAATTCCCCTCTGTAAAAGGGCGGGCTTCCACCCCTCCCCGCAGAAAATCCGGTGCCGCTCACAGCGACATACCGCCGCTCTCGCTGGATTCGGAAGACGAGGAATATGGCGAGGAGGAAGCTATTTCCAATAGCATTATCGCCTTTCCAAAAGCCGCTGCTGAAAATAATACCTCTACGGATTCGGATACCGGCAAAGAGGTAGAAGCGGACCTGGATACGGAGGATGTCTCAGACGAATTTGAAACCGGCGAGGACCTCGATGAACTGCTGGAGGAGTCGGAACCGGAGCGCGGCCCAGTTGAAGACGATGGGGTCGGGGATGACCTTCTCTTCGAGGATACTTCGGAGCCTGAGGTGAAAATAGAAGAAGAGGAAGACTTCGACGAGGAAGAAGAGGAACAACAGGCGGCATTTGTGGTGGAGGACAAAGATCCGCAGGAACAACTTTCAGAAAATATCCCCGTTGAAGAAGCCCGCGGAGTTCATGAGACAGACACGGCGGGAAAGGCGTCTGCCGAGGAAAATCTTTCTTCACAGCATTGCGATGAAAATCGTTCTTGCACCGGGGAAAGGGTTCCCGATGTACAGTCCGGCACACCTGCTGGAACACCTGTCGTGCCGGAAGGTGCCCCTGAAGCCCGGATAACGCCCGCTCTGCAGATGCCGGCGGACAAGGAAACCCCGGAATACCTGTTGCACCGCGCCCGGGAAGCCATGTCCAAGGGTGCCGTTCATGATGCCAAGTCCGCGGCCTTGGGGCTCGCGCTCGCCATGGCTCAAATTGAGTTGGACCAGGCGGAGGCTGCTGTGGCCGCAGCGGAACAGCGCCTCGTGGAAAATGCCCAGTCCATCAGAAATGCCCAGGACGCGGTGGATTTGGCTGCGCGCAACCTGCTTCAGACCGAAGAACTGCTGGCAACCCGCGATGGTGAATGCGGCGCATGCCGTGAACATATTACCGCGCTGGACGATAGCCTGGTGCAGTTTGAAGCCGAACTGAAAGATATTGACGCCCAGATTGAAGCGTTGCAGCAAAGGCGCGCGGAACAAGTCAACCGTATCGGTAACAAACAACTCGAGAAGGAGGACGTTCTTAATAACGAAAGTCGCCTGCAGACGGAAATCGAGGCGTTGAAACAAGAGGTGGAGGGCATGCACCAACACCTCGAAGAATTACAGTTGGACACAAAAGACAAGATTGACAGCAAGAGCGGCATTGAAATGGATATCTGCCTGGCCCGCGAAGAGGCGGAAACAAGGCGTGCCGCGCTGGAGGCAATCAAACTGACGCTGAATCCTGCCACAGATATTCCTGAGGAAGCGCCGCCAGGGAATGGCTACCTGCTTTGAAAGGTGCATTTCTCCTTCTAAAAAAAAAGTCGATAGGCCAAATCAATTAGGGAAAGTATAAGGAGTTCTGGTTTATGTCCGGAAAAGGTGATGTCGTTGCAGCGGTTGATTTCGGGAGTTATGCCATCCGCGTACTTATTGGGCGCCGTACACCGGAAGGCATGTTTTTAATTACGGGATACGGACAAGCGTTGTCCAAAGAGTGTGTCCATTTCGGTGCCATACAGAATATACAGGCCGCGGCGAAAGCATTTCGCAAAGCCCTGGACGCCGCCCGCGCCATGGCCGGCGAGCGGATTGTGTCGGTGTATTGCGGCATTCAGGGCGATACTGTGAAATCAAACCTCTTTGAGGGAAAAGTACAAGTCGAAAATGGTCTTGTAAAACCGGAACATCTTATTCAGGCGCGAAAAAATGCCGAACTGGGTTCCGTTGCATCCGGATCCCGGTCCATCGGCTGTATTGTCTCGGAAGAATGGTTGCTCGACAACATGCCTGTTATGAATCCCCTGAATATGCGGGGGAATGTATTGACAGGACGTATCCGCTACACACAACTCAGTGCCTTTCTTGAAAACAACCTCTGCCAGTGCATTGAAAATGAGGGACTGACGGTCGCCGATTTCGTCTTTACACCTCTCGCGGCCGCCTATGGTTGCCTGCTTCCTGAAGACAAAAAGTCGGGAGCCGCCGTAGTGAACCTCGGCGCAACCTGTTCCGGCATTGTGGTGTATCAAAACGGAAAAGTCATCGAAGCGGGCGCCTATAAATGGGGATGCGGCGACATTATTAACGATGTCGCCTCCGTGTTGCGGATTTCCTTTGCGGAAGCGACGGAACTCGTCATGGATTACGGCATCAACCTGGATTTATACGCGGATGAAAATACGCCGTCATCCCAGGCCTCCCCTTCCGCCAATGATGTGACGATAAAACTCTCCCACACCGTCACGGGAGCCCCTACCACCATCAAGAAAAGCGTCCTCGATGAAATCGTTTTTCTGCGCGCCAATGAATTGACGGACCAGATTTGCGGCACACTTAACGAAAAACGGCTTCTCTATGCGTTGCCGCGCGGGCTGGTGATTACCGGAGGCGGCGCCAACATTAACAACCTGGACCGTATCATTTACCTTAAAAGCGGCGTGGAAACAAGAATCGGCAC